>JAPOSJ010000050.1 GCA_026709745.1 Candidatus Dadabacteria bacterium
GATACGGTTCAAGAGACCGTCGCGCTGTTTCATCAGCGCTGGAGTGAGGAGAAGACAAATCTTCCCTTATCGGGTGATGTGGTGAGGGCCCTTGAGGATCATTTAAGAACTGTTCCATTCTGCGTGCGTGATCGGTAGCAACTCCGCTATTAATACAAGCAGTCTGCCCGGGATTCCGGCAGCAAGGTAAGTTTTTATCCGTGTTAACAATATAAGCCGATTGTTGGGGCATAATAAAGGCGCTTTGCTTCTTCAATGCTTGTGGAAACTGTTTTTTTTGGCGGTACCACTCAAAGTAGACTTCTCCGAGAGGCTCTCCCCCTGCCTAAGTTTCCTCAGGTTTTCCCGTTGGACTTTGATCGGAAGGGGGTTACTGTCTTTCGGAAGATGTATTCTGTACGTGACAACGGATTTTCACCTTTCCACCCATTTGTTAATTCTTCGTTGTATAATGATTTATGATTCTAGGTAGAGTGGGACTTGTCGGTTTTGAGACCAGAGATCGAGGACATACTCGGTCATCATGAATTTGCAGGGAAAATTGAGCGAAGTTTTGTGGGCAGTTGATATGTGATGGAAAATGCTCAATATTTAATCTGTGAAAACAGGTTTTGGAGACATATCCATGAACAGTTTACTCAAAGGTCTTAACTTCAGGGTTAAAAATCTCGGGATTGTACGAGAAGGGAACTTGACCCAGAAGCCACTGACAGTTTTCTGCGGACCAAACAACAGTGGTAAAACATGGATCATGTACTCTCTTTACCATTTTTATGCACTGCTCTCCAAAGTGGCAAAATCCAAGAGCGACAGTGTGGATGAGAATCACGAGAGAGTAAGTCTTGAGAAGTTTAACAGATACATGTCGTCTAGGCTTCCCGAACTCTTTAATACTTCTTCAGGGGAGTTTGCCGGGGCGACATTTCAGCTTGAGGCTACGGAGAAAGATTGGCATAAGATTGTCAATGAAGCTTGCGATTCGGCACGGGTTTTTCTTATGCCGGCTGAACGCAATGGGCTACATCTGTTTTTTCGTGAACTCAGCACGCGACGCACCGCCCTGCTGCATCATGCTTCCAGAGAAAAAATAAACATATCGGAATTGTTGCGAGACGTTATCCATTCGCGCTACGCTCTTCCTATAGCAGATTATATAAACTGGCTTAACGAATTGCCTGAAAAACAAAAGTCAAAACACAATGGTTTTCACGATCACGCCTTGTTATTAAAAAAAAAATCTTGTGGGCGGAAACTACAAGGTTGACGCAAGCAGCGGCACCATTCAGTTCAAGCCCTATCAGCCCAGACGTGATGGAATAAAAACAAATTTCATGGGTTTGCACATGACTTCCGGCATGGTCAAAAGCTTGTTTGGACTGTGGTTCTATCTGGAAAACCAAGCTTCAAAGGGTGGTATGCTTATGATTGACGAACCAGAGTTAAACATCCATCCCGAAAGCCAGCGCTACATAGCCCGCCTTCTCGCAAGGCTTGTGAATGCCGGTCTTAATATTGTCATCAGCACACACAGCGATTACATAGTACGGGAGTTAAATTCATTGATCATGCTGAGCGGGGACAAGAACCAGGAACTGCTCTACAGGCACGGATACGATAAGGATGAAGTTCTCAGTGTTGAAAAAGTAGGCGCCTATCTTTTCGACAGACAGGCAGTTGTACCTTTTGAGATAACTCAAGAAGATGGAATCTACGCTACGACTTTCGATGAAGTTATTGGCAAAATAAACACGACTAATGACGATATTTATTACGGTTTGCAGGAGCAGGGCGATGTCCAAGGCAGCAATTGATCTAATAAAGCGGACTATTAAAAAAGACTATCATCTGCAAAGGCAGAGTAAAAACTGGTTTCTTGCAAATGATGTAAAACTCCGTGCTCCCGGCAAGGATTCTCTGGGGTTTTCCTTGGATAATGCGCAAAAACCGCCATTTGCATTTTTTGAGGGTGATCTTCCCGAGCATATGGCGAAAATGTGTGATGCCATCATTGCTCTTTCTTTCAGGCAACACCTGTATCTGTTTATTATTGAACAGAAGACATCAAGTCCGGGTGAATATAAAAAACAGACTTCAAACGGAAAGTACTTCTGCGAATGGCTGTTTTCCCTGTATAAAGAGCATGGACACTGTTTTGATGAGCCGATTTATATAGGACTGCTGATATGGAAACCGCGCGAGTCTCCACCCAAAGGCAAGACATCGCACAGGAGCAAGCCTGTACTTGGGACGCATCATAATTTCGAATATTTTTTCGAAGAGAAAAACAATCAGAGAATTTGTCTGCAAAAATTTATTCGGAGTTTATGAATTTATTGTGATCGCGTAATTTTCGGTGAAATCATTATGTCGTTGTGGAAAGATTGTAGTAACTATAAGCTAAGTCCCCACAGACTCTTATGTTTGTATGGCTATAGCTGCGGTGTTAAGAAATGATATGGTTCCGCCATGCTTTGGAGGTTCTAGGTGATACGTGTAAATATCAAGCCTGAACTGCTGCGTTGGGCGCGCACGCGTGCGCGTATGGATGCTGAAGTGCTGACTAGGAAGTTTCCCCTATACCGTGAATGGGAAAGAGGGGAAAAGCAGCCGACATTAAAACAGCTTGAGAAATTTGCGAAGGCTATCCGTGTGCCGACCGGTTTCCTTTTCCTTTCGAGCCCTCCGGATGAAACAAACCCGGTTCCCGACTTTCGCACTTTGGGTAGTTCTCAAATTGAGCAACCCAGCGTAGATTTGCTTGACACGGTGTATTTATGCCAGCAACGTCAGGAATGGTACCGGGATTTTGCACGCTTGAACGGAGAAACCAAACTTAAATTCATCGGCTCCGCTACATTGGAAAGTGAAGTTGAGGAGGTTGCCGCAACCATTCGCAGCGCCCTCGATTTTGATCTGGAGAAGCACCAAGCGCTTCCAACGTGGATCGAAGCCTTGCGTCAGTTCATCGATATGGCGGAGAATCTGGGCGTATTGGTAATGGTGTCTGGAATTGTGGGCAGCAACACCCATCGGAGGCTTGACCCCAATGAATTCCGGGGATTCGCACTTGTTGAAGATATTGCACCTGTTGTTTTTATTAATGGCAGGGACACCAAGTCCGCGCAGATGTTTACTCTTTCTCACGAATTGGCCCATCTCTGGCTTGGTCAGTCGGCTCTTTCAGACAGCAATCCGGCTTCAGTGCCCCCGAACGAGATTGAAGCTTGGTGCAACAGAGTCGCAGCTGAACTTCTGGTTCCTCTTGCCGTCTTGCGTGAGGAGTACAGCAGGGGCGAAGACCTCTCTCTGGCCGTTGTCCGTCTGGGACGGCGGTTCAAGGTAAGCGGTCTTGTTATTCTCAGGCGTATACATGATGCGGGAGGGCTTTCGGAGAGGCAATTTCGGGAAGCCTACGAAGATGAACTTAAAAAGCTTAAGAACCTTAAAAAGAGCCAGGGAGGGGATTTCTACCCGACAGAAATCTCAAGAGTCGGTAAAAGATTTGCCTGCGCTCTGGTTTCCAGCACTCTTGAGGGTGGAACCTCGTTTACCGAGTCTTTCCGACTTCTTGGATTCCGAAAAATGAAAACCTTTCGAGAACTGGCAAAGAGGCTGGGAGTTTTACCCTGATGTCATACCTTCTTGACACCGAATGTGTTCATAGGGGCGAAAAACCTGCACTACGGGTTTGAGTTCTGCCCCGCTTTCTGGGACTGGCTCGTTGCGGCAAATGCCAGCGGAGTGGTTTTCAGCACCGAAAAAGTCTATGATGAACTGCTTGCAGGCGATGATGAACTTTCCGACTGGGCCAGAGGCAGAGACAGAAAATTTTTCCTTCCGCCCGATGAGTCCATACTGTCAGCTCTAAGGGAAGTAAGCGACTGGGTCGCAAGCCAGAACTATACCTTTTCGGCCGTGACCATTTTTCTGCAAAGTGCGGATTATTATGTTGTAGTCCAAGCTCTTGCTGCGGAGCATACGGTTGTTACACATGAAGTGCCTTCGGCCTCTGTTCGGAGAATCAAGATTCCAGATGTATGTATAGGTCTTGGGATCAAGTGCGTGACTCCTTTTGAGATGCTTGAGGTAGAGCGTGTGAGATTCGTGCTTGAAACGGCATAGCAACCAGTCTCACTATTGTGAGGATACATCTGTTGTGTACAATCAATTACCAGAGGCGCTTGAAACGGGACGATATGGAGAAGATGTTGGGAGAATCTTTTTTCTTTGGCCAAGGTAACTTCACTTTTGATTCGTATGTACCCGAGCAGTGGGTCGTTACATCTCCGCAAGTCTGAAGGACGTGGTCAAACAAGTTGTCCTTTCTCCCATATATCAATCAAGAAATATCTTGGAGGCACTGAGTCGACTTTCTTCAGCCGCTATTGATATTCCTGCCGCGTGGCTTGAAGGAAAAATCCAAGAGATGCATGCGGAAATAGGTGCCCGAGTTCATCTTATAAAAACATTCGCTGAGCAGATAAAACATCAAATGTAGGTCAATCCTGAATATGTCCGCAGAGCTGCAAACATATTTCGGACAAAGGATTATTAGTGAATAGGTGAACCTTGAAACTATTTGCGAAGAAGCAGCAGCAAAAATGATATATTAGAAGACAAACCAAATCTGGAAAAATTAATTGATGATGACTAGCTTAATGTTTTTGAGGAAGAGGCTCGGCATAGAGAGAGCAGCGAAGACATACAAAACTACTTCGGGTGTTTCTTAAGTCGGAGAAATAAAAAACCGGAATTGTTTTTGCTTTTATGAGTATTTCTATTTCCTTGAGTGTGGAGGAAGGGGGCTATGAGCGAGGCAGAGGCTTCACTTCCATATCCATTGCTTTTCACGGGGCAGGAACATGCCTTCTGATTTCTTGATAATGCGCAGCACTCTCAACTTTTTTCATGGTGGGATTTCGTAGCGGTTTCTGAGAGGGGATGTTTCTCAGGTGTCTTCTTCCGCTTGCTTGGGAAGTGTGGGAGGAGGGTATTCCTGCTTTTGGGGAAACTGCCTTATCTTTGCTGTTCGGATTCGGGATGAGTCTCATGAAGGCTATGATTTCAGGAGGTATACTTGCCGGGTACTACGCG
>JAPOSJ010000012.1 GCA_026709745.1 Candidatus Dadabacteria bacterium
GTTGCTCAAGTCCATTTTGAGTACCTTTCCTCTGCGAATACGGAATTAATAAGATCCGCATTAAAGATATTCAAACAAGTAACTTAGTACACAACCCACCTGTTTTCAAACTGCAGGTACAATTTTCCTGTCAGTCAAGAAACGGGAGTTTCCCCTTGGAAACGCAATAACCAGATTCTGGACTTCCTGTTTAGGAAGCTGTTATGATAACATTAGTTGCGGTGGGTCCTTTCTTACCTTGAACTATCTCAAAACTTACTTCGTCACCTTCATTGAGAGTTTTATAACCATCTCCCTCAATAGCGCTGTAATGAACAAAAACATCATCCTGCACGTCGGCGGATGTTATAAATCCATAGCCCTTTGAGCTATTAAACCATTTTACAGTTCCCTGCATTACAATACCTACCTCTGAAAAATTAATATTCGTGGGATTATCCCACAGTGAAAAAGTTTTGTCAACCAGAAATTTTCTGAGTGTGGGATGTCAGGAGTTTTACCTGAAGGCAGAACATGGAAATTATACGAGAGTTCTGTCATCTGCCGTTTAGTCAGTTTTTCCTTTATAATATAAAAGATGTGTAAGGGAAGTAATTCCCTTCGGTCTGTTTTTGCTGTAATCTTCAGTGTATAAAAATTTACTGTTCAGGTACAAGTCAAATGAAAAATAGAAAAAAGACCATATACATTTTCTGTATAGCTCTGTTTCTGCTTGGAACGGGGCTTTTCTTTAACAGTGTTATTAAAAGCTTCACGGGGCTTGGCTCTACGCTTAGCGAATACGCTTTTCCGGGAAGCCACAAGATCCGTCTTGAGGAAAAAGGGCTTTATTCAATATATCATCAGTACGAAAGTATGTCTGAGGATGGCAAGACGGTTGCTGACTCCGTTGAGGATAGCTCGATAGTAGTTCATCTCAAAAAGATTCCCGGTGCCGAGAATATTGAACTCAAGGTTCCCGATTCCAAGAAAAGATACACCTACATGGGGAGAAAGGGGGTGAAGATATTTGAGTTTGAAAACCCTGAACCAATGGGTTACATGATTGAGTCTTTTACGGATATTCCTTCGCATAACTACACCTACACCCTTGTTCTTGAAAGCGGTTTTGAGATAACCAGACTCAAGGGGATACTGCTCTCCCAGGCATTTTTGCTTGCCCCAACACTTTTCGCGATAGTACTTTTCATACGCACCTACATAAGGAATTGATCCTATGTTCAGAAAAGTGGAATCCCCCATCCTGGCTTTTGACATAGAGTGGGTTCCTGACCCGTCGTCCGGAAGAGCTGCCTATGAACTGCCAGAAGAGATGACTGACCGTGAGGTAATTCAGTTTATGTGGAAAAAGGGTGGGGCGACCGAGGAAGAGCCCATGCCCTTTATAAAAACTGTTCTCTCCCGCATAGTATCGATCTCAATGGTTTTCCGGGAATCCTTAAAAGACGGAACAGTATCTAGACTCGAACTTCATTCCATTCCTTCAATTCCGACTTCAAAGGAGGAATACTCGGAGAAAAGAATTATAGAGGACTTTTTCAAGGTTCTCGACAATTACAGACCGCAGCTTGTAGGATACAATACTTCGGGGGCCGACATCCCGATTCTTGCCCAGAGAATGATCAGACACGGACTGTGCTGCCGCTATTTCGCCAAAAGGCCGCAGAAAGCCTGGGAAGGTGCTGATTTCTTTGTCAGGGGAAGTGACTGGAACGTCGACCTGATGCGCTGCGTTAGTGCATGGGGGAAGGGGACACCGTCTCTTCACGAAATATCGGTTGTGAGCGGAATCCCGGGAAAGATTGACGGAGTTGACGGAGAGCAGGTCGCCCCCATGTGGCTTGAGGGAAAACTTGATGATATAGTCGCCTATAATGAGTGCGACGCTCTCACCACCTATCTTCTGTGGCTCAGGATGGCTCACTCGATCGGACACTTTGACTCGGAGCGCTACGCGCAGGAGCAGCAGATGCTCCGCGATATGATAGAAAAAGAGTCAGAAAATCCTGCCAAAGCCCATCTTGCATCTTATCTCTCAAAATGGGACAGACTTAGCGGAGCCCTCACAGATGGGTAAGACTTCTGAGATCTCCCGAGTCGCCGTCCTTTCCTTTTACAAGTTTGTTGATCTAGACGGCCTTTTGGAGATAAGAGATTCACTGTTGTCTGTTTGCGGGGAAAACGATATAAGCGGCACTTTAATTCTCGCTTCTGAGGGAATAAACGCTACAGTGGCCGGCCCGCCGCAAGGCGTGGAAAAGCTTATGGTATTCCTTGAGAGCGATCCGAGACTCCTGGGAGCGCAGTACAAGCTAAGTTACAACGAGAAAACCCCTTTTCACCGCCTCAAGGTCAAATTTAAAAAGGAACTGGTTCCCATGGGCGTAGAAGGCGTAAAACCGCAGTGCCTCTCGGGACAGCGCGTCCCGCCCGAGCAGTGGAATGATCTTATAAGCCGTCCCGACGTGCTTCTTATAGACACGAGAAATGACTATGAGAACCGCGTCGGAACCTTCAGGGGCGCGGTTAATCCCAAAACGGAGCATTTCAGGGAGTTTGCAGGGTACGTGAGGGAGAATCTCGACCCTGGGAAGCACAAGGAGATAGCGATGTTCTGCACTGGCGGAATAAGGTGCGAAAAAGCGACCTCCTATCTTCTTGAAAGAGACTTCAAGCGGGTGTATCAGCTTGAAGGGGGAGTGCTTTCCTACCTTGAGCGGATTCCAAGCGAGCAGAGCCTCTGGGAAGGGGAGTGTTTCGTGTTTGACGATCGCACCTCGGTCGGCCAGAATCTCTCCAGGGGAACCTGGAGTACGTGCCACAACTGCAGAGCGCCGGTATCCGAGTCCGACAGGCGTTCAGAAGGTTTCCGGGAGGGTATATCATGTCCCCACTGCCATGACAGGCTTACACCTGAGAGGATTTCGTCTCTTGAGGAAAGGCAGAAGCAGATGAGGCTTGCCCGGGAGAGAAACCGCAAGCATCTCGGGGCCGTAATAAAAAGAGAGAGAGCAAATCGGGCAGTGGATTAATCCAGATCGCGAAGTTCGTCTTTTAATATCTTGTAGTCTATGCTGTCGACAAGAGCTTTCCAGCTTGCTTCCACTATGTTGTCGGAAACCCCGACCGTGCTCCACGTTTTTTCCGCATCTCCCGATTCCACAAGCACCCTGACCACGGAATCTGTTCCTCCCGCCCTCGATACCACCCTTACCCTGTAGTCAAGCAGCCGCAGGGTCTTGAGTCCGGGAAAGAACTTCTCAAGCGATTTCCGAAGAGCTCCGTCTATCGCGTTTACGGGACCGTTTCCCCTCGACATGGTATATTCCGTTGAACCATTTACCTGAACCTCCGCTGTAGCTTCGGAGAGCGGTTCCTCGTCTCCTTCCCGCTTTTCGACTAAGGTGCGGGTGTTTTTCAGGTAGAAGCGCTTTTTATAAGTGCCTAGGGTCTTCCTCACAAGCAGTTCAAAAGAGGCGTCCGCCCCTTCGAATTCGTAACCCTGATTCTCAAGCACCTTGAGTTCGTTTAGTATCTCAAGAATCCTTTCATCTTTGGGGTTTATGTCCACTCCAAGTTCCTGAGCCTTGTAGGCTATGTTTGCCCGGCCTGAGAGGTCAGAAACCAGCACACGTCTTCTGTTTCCGACGCTGCTGGGCTCTACGTGCTCGTAGGTATCTGAGTTCTTCATGACGGCACTTACGTGAATTCCACCTTTATGCGCGAAGGCACTTTTTCCGACAAAAGCCTGTTTGTTCAGAGGGGGAAGGTTGGTGAGTTCATGAATGAAGTGGGATACAGAATAGAGTTTTTTCAGGTTTTCCTCCGAAACTGAATCTATTCCCAGCTTTAAGGCAATATTCGGTATTATGGCGCAGAAATTGGCGTTACCGCATCGCTCCCCGTAACCGTTCATGGTCCCCTGTACCTGGGAGGCTCCTTCCCTTACTGCGTAGAGGGTATTGGCAACCCCTACCTCGCTGTCGTTGTGGGTATGTATCCCCAAGCGCGGATTATCAAACCTGGTGTTTACTTCTCTTATGGCGCTCTCGATATCCCAGGGCATTGAGCCGCCGTTTGTGTCGCAGAGAACCACTGTATCCACCCCAGCTCCATATGCTGTCTTGAGAACCTTAGCTGAGTATTCAGGGTTTCTCTTCCACCCGTCAAAAAAATGCTCGGCGTCGAAAAATACCTTGTCCACGTGACGTTTCAGATAATCAATCGAGTCGTATATAAGCTCGAGGTTTTCTTCAAGCTCTATTTTGAGAGCTTCTGTAACTTGGAAGTCCCAGCTTTTCCCTACAATTGTCACGACTGGGGTCTCTGCCTCAAGAAGCGCCTGTATGCTCCCATCCTCCTCGCAGCTTTTCCTGGCGCGTCTTGTGCTCCCGAAGGCAGCCACGCTTGCGTTTTTAAGTCCCAGCAGCTTGGCTTTCTCGAAATACCCCTTGTCTCTTTCATTAGATCCCGGCCATCCGCCCTCTATGTAATGCACCCCCAGGTCGTCAAGCTTCTGTGTTATACGGATCTTGTCGTTTATAGAAAAGGATATATTTTCTCCCTGAGTTCCGTCGCGCAGGGTTACATCGTATATTTCAACGGTTCTTGAGTCACTCATCAGTTTTTCCAAGATTAAAAGCGTTGTGAAGAGTTCTTACGGCGGTTTCCGTATCTTTTTCCTCAAGAACGCATGAGATTTTTATTTCCGAAGTGCTTATCATCATAATGTTAATTCCCTCGTTTGCAAGCGTACGGAACATGCGAGATGCCACTCCTGAGTGGGTTTTCATCCCGACTCCCACCAAGGAGACCTTGGATATGAGATTGTTTGAAAGCACCTGCTTTGCCCCGAGTTCCCGGGCCATCTTCTCTGAGAGTTCTATTGATTTTTTGAAATCCGATTTGGGTACTGTGAAAGTAAGGTCGGTAAATCCTTCCGTGCTCATGTTCTGAACTATCATGTCAACTACTATGTTCTCGTCCGCCAGAGATGAGAAGAGCCTGGCCGCTATGCCGGGCTGATCGGGCACTTGCGTCACGGTGATTTTGGCCTGGTTTTTGTCGTAGGAGACTCCCTGGA
>JAPOSJ010000247.1 GCA_026709745.1 Candidatus Dadabacteria bacterium
CGAATGCACTTTCCAAAAAGTCATTGCTCCAACTCTCATGTGGAACTTTGGCTGATATTGCCATAGCTTCCAATACGGGACGCAAATCTTCAGCTTGAAAACCTCGCTTCAGGGTTTTGTGGAAATTTGCTATTTCACGTTCAACATTTTTATCCCCTGCGAAGACAATGAATATCTCATTTAGCGCAGTGAAAATTGGACTATCAGGCTTTTGATTGCCAAGAGTCAAATGCCAACGATACCCTGCCACCCTTTTTAATACATCGCGCTTCAGTTCCAGATGATCTCGTTTCCTGTTGTATTTATGCGTAAGGAGGGCACCGATAAAGGCACCTAAGAGTGCCGCAAGAGCCGTTATTGCATCAGAAGCAATTATATACATAAGAGTCTCCCTTTAAACTTAATAATCACAGACTTACTACTTGGATTTCACAAAGCAAGCTCTACTAAATCTAGACGGAGAAACATTTCAAACCCTTTTGGTTAGCTAGATCAATAATTACTTGTCCATATCATGTCTAGATCATTGACATCAAGTTTCCCCGTATGTTACGCTAAACGATAATATTTCTCATTTAAATATGCAGATGAGCAAACCATTTTCCCTATTGTTTACAATCGCCTTTCTGGGAGCACAGATGTTCTCCTTTGCCCACACGGCCGAGTACGGTTCCTCGGAACACGACCATGAGGGAACCGCCTGCGAGATATGTCTAAGTGCAAAGTGTCAGGACTGCCCAAGTCCCGGTACCAAAAGTGAAGTTTGTCTCATTCGTCACGTTCAGTACGTCCCGAAGCCACCTGCTGGTTCTACCATAGTTTGGGACACTTATGACGAGGGAATTACACGAGGACCTCCCCTTTACCTCTAAAAGAAGTAAAGAAAATTTTCAGGGTTTCCCGCGCATAAAAGCGGGAATCAGTTTTTTTTCAAACTTTAAGGAGAAAATAATGAATATATTGCGTTTCGCGGTCATAACCGCGTTTTTTACCGTTTTGCCGTTTTCTCACATCTCCGCTTCCGCGGCTTCTGACCAAGAGATAGAAGCTTTAAAGAAGGAGATACAGGTTATGAAATCGGAATATGAGAACCGGATTTTAAAGATGGAGCAGAAACTCACCGAGATGGAAACTGAGGCATCTCAGCCCAAAACCACTTACTCAAAGAGCACGAAAAAGGCCTCTTCCGGTAGAGCCATCTACAACAGTGACCTTAACCCTTCAATCGGAGCGATACTGGGCGGACGCTTTGCCGCGTTCTCCTCTGATGAAGGCGAAATTCCTGGATTCGTTCTGGGACACGAGGGAGAACGTGGGGCGGAAGGCATCTCACTTGGGGAAACTGAACTTAATATTTCAACAAGTGTCGACGATAAATTCTACGGCCATATAACCACAGCTCTTGCAGACCATGGAGACGGGGTCGAGATTGAGCTTGAGGAAGCATACGTGGAGACACTTCCTGGTTCCGGGCTTCCGACTGGGGCAACTATAAAAATGGGCCGTGCGTTCTGGACTTTGGGATCCATGAACGAGCACCATGCTCACGGAGATGATTTTGCCGATCGCCCCCTGCCCTACAGGGTGTTTCTCGACAAGTCCTTTAATGATACTGGAGCGGAGATTTCATACGTGTTTCCGACCGACTTCTATTTAGAGGCGGGAGGCGGTGTTTTCCGCGGAGACGATTTCCCGTTTGCGGGAGCTGATGGCAGCGACATAAACTCGTTCAGCGCCTTTATGAGAGTAGGCGGCGATATAGGAGGAAATTCTTCCTGGAGAATCGGGGGTTATCTGCTTGATGGAGAGGCAAGCGGTCGCGGCGGAGGTCATGGACACGGACATGATGATGATCATGGACATGACGATGATCATGAAGATGGAGATGAACACGCTGGTGAAAACGGCCATGATGATCACGACCATGACGACCACCATGCTGATGAAAACGGCCATGATGAAGAACACGACGAACACGGACACGATGATGATCATGGAGAAAATCTGGAGGAGTTCTTCAGTGCGGGAATGTTCACGGGTGACACAAGGCTTTACGCGATTGATTTTCGCTACGTCTGGGCACCAACCGGAAACAACCGCCAGAAAGAGGTACTTCTCCAAGGTGAGTATTTCTGGCGTGACGAAGAAGGCGTCTACACCCTTGAGGAAGAAACAGAGACCCTCGACGGAGGAAGCAGCGGATGGTACGCACAGGGTGTTTTCAAGTTCTCGCCAAAATGGAGAATCGGCGCCCGCTACTCCCAACTATACTCTCCTGAGGATTCAGGGATAGATCACGATCCCTACACTGTGGCGGTCATGGGCGACTGGTCAAACAGCGAGTTCTCCCGCATACGCCTTCAGTATAACTACGAAAAACTGGGAGATGATCTGAGCGACAACCAGTTCCTGGTCCAGTACATAATGAGTGTAGGTGCACACGCGGCACATAAATATTGAGGATATCTGTGACACGAAACGTCATCTGATCTTCCTCTCCATCTTTTGCCGGGGCCACAAAAAGTAGCCCCGGCAGATTTCTTTGCAGAGAAACTAGACAGCCTAGTTGCAGCATATTGACACTGTAGTTTCTCGTATGATAGCCTAAATGATAATATTTCTCATTTAATATGCAGATGAGCAGAACTTCTCTTCTATTGCTTACAACAGCCTTTCTGGGGGCGCAGATGCTATCCTTTGCTCATGCGGCTGATTGCGGTTCCCGGGATCACAAGCATAAGAGAATTGAATGCGAGATATGCATAAACGCCAATTATCAGGACTATACAGATCCCGGCAACACGAGTGAAGTCTGTGTTATTCATCGTGCACAGTGCTCACAACAGCTACCCACTGACATCATCGTCGTTCGAGACTCTCATGAAGCGGGAATTAACCGCGGACCTCCTCCTGAATCTGTAAACAGACTGACTTTTTATTCCCCGCACATACGTGCGGGTAGTTGAGTTCTATTTTCAAACTTAAGGAGGAAAAAATGAATAGATTGTGTTTCGCGGTTATAACCGCATTTTTTATTGTCTTGGCGTTTTCTCATGTTCCGGCTTTCGCCGCTTCTGACCAGGAGAAAATAAAAGTATTTGCCTGCGAACCCGAATGGGCAGCTCTAGCCCAGGAGATTGGCGGCGACAAGGTAAAGCCGTTTTCAGCTACCTCTGCCATGCAAAATCCACATTACATAAGGGCACGCCCAAGCCTGATATCCAAAATGCGCAAAGCCGATCTGCTCCTCTGCTCGGGGGCAAGTCTTGAGATAGGCTGGCTTCCAATTCTGCTCAAGAAGGCAAGCTCCGATCTCCAGCCCGGCTCTATCGGTTACATTATGGCTTCACAGCTGGTTAACATGCTTGAAGTTCCGGTTGTGGTCGACCGCAGCATGGGAGACATACATCCTGAAGGCAATCCCCACGTGCATCTGAATCCGTACAACCTGATTATAGTGGGTGAGACTCTTGCTGACCGGCTTTCGAGTATAGACCCTGAAAATGCCTCTTTTTACAAAGATAATTATCAGGATTTTTCGTCCCGTTTTAGCACTGCGATTTCCCGATGGGAATCCGAGGCTGCCACGCTTAAAGGAAAACCGGTTGTGGTTCATCATCAGTCGTTTGTTTATCTGCTTGACTGGCTTGGAATGAACCGAGTGGGAACACTTGAACCAAAACCTGGCATTCCGCCGACAACTTCTCACCTGAAGAATCTGCTGCAACAACTAAGAAGTAGCCCTGCAGACGTGATTATCCGCACTCCTTACGATCCGGATGGTGCGAGTGAATGGCTGTCGGAGAAAACCGAGACAAGGGCAATAGTGCTTCCTTACACCATTGGCGGCAATGAGCAGAGCGGCGATTTGTTCGGGCTGTTTGAGAATACTATAGCTTTGCTAAAAGAAACATATGATGTTAAGCGGTGAACTTCTGGAAATCATCGGGCCGGCAATGGCTGCCGGCCTCATGATTGCGCTCACCCACGCCCCCCTAGGCATTGAAGTGCTCCGCCGCGGCATCATCTTTATTGATCTTGCGGTAGCACAGATTGCGGGACTTGGGCTTGTGGTCGGCAATATGTTTATCCATCATCCATCTCCGTTGCTTATCCAGATGATAGCTCTTGGCTGCGCGGTCGCAGCAGGGCTGGTTTTCCGTAAAGTGGAAACTGCAATGCCAGAACGACAGGAGGCGATCATAGGTTGTACTTTCGTGCTTGCCGCGTCGCTTGCGCTTCTGCTGCTGGCTGATCATCCCCATGGCGGAGAGGAAGTAAAGCACCTGCTTTCAGGACAGATGCTGTTTGTGACATGGACAGATTTAGCAAAACACGCACCCATTTACGCGTTGATACTGCTGGTCTGGTTTTCCAGGCCGCAGGTGCGAAACAATATGGTATTTTATCTGATCTTCGCTCTCGCCATCACTTCATCGGTTCAACTGGTCGGCGTTTACGTAGTCTTCGCAAGCCTTATCCTCCCGGCTTTGGCCGCGGTAAAAGTCAAACGACCACACCTTATTGCATGGCTCTGCGGAGTGGCGGCACTTCTCTGCGGTATCGCCTTTGCCG
Source organism: Candidatus Dadabacteria bacterium (assembly GCA_026709745.1). GTDB lineage: Bacteria > Desulfobacterota_D > UBA1144 > Nemesobacterales > Nemesobacteraceae > Nemesobacter. Next base: position 4,576 of record JAPOSJ010000247.1, read on the forward strand.
TAGCGTTTGATATGCCCGCCGGACCGATTATCATCCTGTCCTATACCGCAACAGCCCTGATTATACGAGGGGTCAGGATAACAAGCTGGGATCAGAAAACTTAAGAAGAGTTTGTTGTGTTCGCCATAGTAAGCAATTTGCGATCAACAATAATGCTAACGTTAAAAATTGGGTATCAATCAATTTCCTATATCAGTAATGTTTAAATGAAACAGCCGTCGTTAAGTAAATTCTTTCGATATGAAATGTTAATGAGGTTAAAAAGATGAGACAATTTGATGTCGTTGTTGTTGGAGCAGGTCCGGCAGGGATAGGGATTGCCGCTATGCTCAAGGATTTGGGTATAAAGCGAATGATTGTTCTTGAGAGAGAAGAAGTCGGTGCGACTTTCGATAAATGGCCGAAGGAAATGCAGTTCATTACCCCTTCATTTACAACTAATTTTTATGGTCATCTTGACCTTAATGCTGTTGTATCAGGGACCTCGCCAGCATATATGCTCC
>JAPOSJ010000039.1 GCA_026709745.1 Candidatus Dadabacteria bacterium
GTTTCGATAGAAGACCCTCTCGATGAAAACGACTGGGGAGGCTGGAGAGCACTTACGAAAAAAATAGGCTCTGCCGTACAGCTGGTCGGAGACGATCTTTTCGTAACCAACACAAAGAGACTTTCTGACGGAATAAACTCAGGTATCGCGAACTCCATACTCATAAAGGTAAATCAGATAGGGACACTTACCGAGACCCTTGAGGCCATTGAGATGGCTAGACAGGCGGGTTACAGTTATATAATATCGCATCGTTCGGGAGAGACTGAAGACTCAACCATAGCCGATATTGCGGTTGCTACAAACTCCGGGCAGATTAAAACCGGGTCGGCGTCGCGAAGCGATAGAATAGCGAAATACAACCAACTCCTGCGAATAGAGGAGGAGCTTGGAAAAAACGTGCGGTTTGGAAATGAAAAAACTGCACTATGGAGCAGACACTAACATGGCGGGAAAAACTCTTTTTGACAAAATCTGGGAATCACACCTTGTGCACGAAGAGGAGGGCAAGCCCTCCCTTCTCTACATAGATCTTCATCTTATTCATGAAGTTACCTCTCCACAGGCTTTTGAAGGTCTCAGGATCATGGGACGAGAAGTAAGAAGGCCTGACCTAACTTTCGCCACGATGGATCATAACGTGCCGACCACCGACCGCAGTGGACCTATCTCAGACCCCATATCCGCAAAACAGATAGAAGCCCTGCGGCAGAACTGTACGGATTTCGGAGTAACGCTTTTCGGAATAAAAATCAACAACCACTCCCAAGGCATAGTTCACGTAATAGGCCCGGAACTCGGCCTCACGAAGCCCGGGATGACGATAGTGTGCGGAGATAGTCACACCTCAACGCATGGGGCTTTCGGGGCACTTGCTTTCGGCATAGGGACAAGCGAGGTTGAACATGTCCTAGCGACGCAGTGTCTGAGGCAAAACTGCCCCAAGGTGTTTGAAATAAAAGTTGAGGGCCACCGCCAGTACGGGGTTACCGCAAAGGATATAATACTTGGAATAATCGGACATATAGGAACTGCGGGAGCCACGGGGACAGTGGTCGAGTACCGGGGGGAAGCTATAGAGGCCCTTTCCATGGAAGAGAGAATGACTGTGTGCAACATGTCGATAGAAGGAGGGGCAAGGGCTGGAATGATAGCACCAGACAAAAAAACTTTCGAGTACGTAAAGGGCCGTCGGTACGCACCGAAAAACATCAATTACGAAAAAGCTCTCAAACACTGGCAGACTCTCCGAACGGACCCCGACGCTGTCTTTGACAAATCGGTCACGCTTGACGCAAGCAAGATAGCTCCGCAGGTAAGCTGGGGGACCAACCCAGGAATGGTGACGGATGTAACTTCAAAAGTGCCCGACCCTAGGGACTGTGAGGATCTTGGCGAGAGAAAGTCAATGGAGCAGGCCCTTGAATACATGGACCTCAAGGCGAACACCCCGATAACGGATATACACGTCGACAGGGTGTTCATAGGTTCCTGCACGAATTCTAGAATGGAAGACCTGATGGCAGTGGCAAAACTTGTAAAAGGCAGGAAGGTCGCAGACGGTGTAAGTGCCATGGTGGTTCCAGGCTCCCAGATCGTAAAGAAAAGAGCGGAGGAAATTGAACTTCACAGGATATTTACTGACGCAGGATTCGAATGGCGCGAATCGGGATGCAGTATGTGCCTTGGTATGAACCCGGATATACTATCCCCCGGAGAGAGGTGTGCTAGCACATCCAACAGAAACTTCGAAGGACGCCAGGGAAAAGGCGGAAGAACCCATCTTGTAAGTCCTATAATGGCAGCTGCGGCGGCGCTTTCGGGACATTTCGTAGACGTTAGGGAATGGGATATAGAAAAGGGAATCTGAGATATGGAAAAACTTCAGAAAGTAATGGGAAAAGTGGCGGCCCTTGACAGAATGAATGTCGACACCGACCAGATAATCCCCAAGCAATTTTTAAAACGCATCGAAAGAACAGGGTTCGGCGAATTCCTGTTCTTTGACTGGAAGTATAACGACGACGGAACGATAAACGAGGACTTTGAACTTAACCAGACGAGATACGCAGGGTCCTGCATACTGCTTACCCGAGATAATTTTGGAAGCGGAAGCTCAAGAGAACACGCGCCGTGGGCTATAAGGGAAGCGGGGTTCCGTGTGATCTTGGCCCCTTCCTTCGCGGATATTTTCTACAACAACTGCTTTAAGAACTCGATTCTTCCCATAGTTATCTCCAAAGACAGGACAGATGAGTTATTCTGTCTTGTGCTGAAAAACGAAGGTTATTCCCTTGAGATTGATCTTGTCAAGAGATCTGTAACAGGGCAAGGGGTGGAGTTTTCATTCGAGATAGATGACTTTAAAAGAAAAGTGCTCCTTGAAGGGCTTGACGACATATCACAGACCCTTGAGCTTGAGGCAACTATAGAGAACTATGAAAAACTTTTCAAGAATGAAAGACAGTGGGTTCTTCCAGACGAGTGTAAAAACTCCTGATGCACAACTTATTTTCCCCGTTTTTATTTTCTGAAGAAAAAATTGCCGAGAAGTGTAAACAGAATGCTCAGCACCACGCAGGTAGCAATAGGAAAATACAAACTGAAATTTTCCCTTTCGATTTTTATGTCCCCCGGAAGTTTTGCGAAGAAACCGAGCTTCGCCGCGTAGGGGAGCAACACCCCGAGCGTTATGAGCACTGAGCCTAAGATAATCAGGGCTCTCGCTGTTTCCGTAATATTCATAAAAAAATGTTAACCGCAGAAAAACAACGAGCAAACCCCTTCATTCCCGCGCGATATCCGGTCTAGGAAACATATTTAAGTGCCTAATAATTTACTGTTAAGGTGTAATAATGTTTTTTGCACTCGAAGCTGACTTTTCTTACCAACCAGTCCAAAGGCTTTTGATTTGGTCAACCTCATTTTACTTTCACTGCTCATCAGACTCTCGCCATGATCACCCCTGAAATTAATGAACGACCAAATGGTGTGTTATAATTTTATGAGACAGAGTCTTTCGGGTTCAGCACGAAGAAAGGAGAGAACTTATCTAATGAGCGGAGTCGGTCTTGCGCAAACACCCAGTGCGACGCAGAAGCAGAAGCTCATACTCACCCAGCATCTTAGACTTCTTCTGAGCCTGGTACAGATGAACACGGTTGAACTCAGTGAATACATTGAGGAACAGCTGATGGAGAACCCGGCACTTGAGGAGTATCCCGACCCGACTGCCGAAACGCAGAAGGATACCCTTGGCCAATCCCTCTTGAACGAACTCGGCCCCGAAGAATCTTCCAACTACACTGCATCTGACGAGTTCTACTCAGAAGCCTATGAGGAAACCGCTTGGGAGAATCGAATCCCGAATCATGATTCGCTGTTTGAGCATCTTAACTGGCAGCTTGAAATGACTGATTTAAGCGAAAGCCACAAGCACATAGCTTCACTTATAATCGGGAACATAAACGAGGACGGATATCTTGAGATAGAGTTTGGGGAAATAGCAGCTTTGCTTGACACAGATGACCCGTCTGAGGCGGACAAAGACAGCATGAAGGAAATAATACAGTTAGCGGAGAAGATACGCACCACGTTTGATCCGATAGGAGTGGGTTCTCGCTCCCTTGGAGAATGTCTTGCCGCCCAAGCCACCGACCTAGGCTATGAAAGGGAGAGTGTTCTCATGCGCGTTTTGGAAAATCATATTGATGATCTAGGCAGAAAAGACTACGGAAAAATTTGCGCTGAACTTGACGTAAGCACAGAAGAATTAATGGAAACTGAAGCCGTGATAACTTCCCTTGAGCCGAAACCCGGGCGGCCTTACTATACCAAGGATACGGCGAGGAACATAGTTCCCGACTTTTACGTTTACAAGGTTGGAGATAAGCTGCAGATGCAGCCAAACAGAAGCTTTCCAAAACTCAGGATAAGTTCCTACTGCAAAAAAGTTCTTGCCGACCGCCGAGGTCTCACAAAAGAGACTGCGGAGTACATGCGGGAAAAAATCGAGGCGGCCCAGAGAATAGTCCGTTGTATTGAGGAAAGAGAAACCACCATACGAAAAGTCATGGAAAAGATAGTGGAGGAGCAAAAAGAGTTTTTCGATCTTGGAACTGCCCATATAAAACCCCTCAGGCTGAAGGATGTGGCCGACACAGTGGGCATTCACGAATCAACTGTGAGCCGGGCGACAAGCAGAAAATACATACAGTGCCCACAGGGAATAATAGAACTTAAAAAGCTCTTCTCAAGAGGGGTTCGATCTCCGGGCGGAGAAAATGTCTCACTTGAAAAAATTAAATCAATGATCAGGGAAATAGTCGATGAAGAACCGGCACAATGCGCATTTTCCGATGAAGACATATCAAGAATACTTTCCATGAAGAACCTAAAGGTCGCGAGGCGGACAGTTGCAAAATACAGGAAAATACTGGGCATACCGAATTCATCTAAAAGACTCTCAAAGGAGGTTTGAAACATGAAAACCGATATCATCACGAAAAATATTTCTGACAGAAAAAAGTCGGAACATCTAAAGCGTTACGCAATGAAGAAAATGCCAAAGCTCAAAAGGTACATAGACCCGGAGAGAAAACCCTCGGAGGCGAAAATAATACTTTTTGCAGAAAAGCTCAGAAATAATGCAGAAATGACAATCAGCTCGGGATCCCTGAAGGCATCCGCTTCAGTAGAAACAAATGAAATGCACTCCGCAATAGACAAGCTTTTCGATACGATTATAAAGCAGCTAAGAAGAAGAACTGACAAACAGGTGACACTCAGGAGAAGAAACGTTTCAAAGATACCCTACGCCGTACGTACACAGAGAAGTGAAATGAAAAACAACCTGAGGGTGGATCATCAGTATCTGAACTCCAAGCCCATGAGCGTAATGGAGGCACTTCTGCAGCTTGATGCATCCGAAGAGAATTTCGTAGCTTTTAAAAACAGGGAGACGCTTGAGATGAACGTTGTTTACAAGAAAGCCGATTCGAAAAAAGTAGGACTTCTTACTCCCTGAAC
>JAPOSJ010000175.1 GCA_026709745.1 Candidatus Dadabacteria bacterium
GCTTGTACAGTTCTTCAATTCCATAAACGGCGTTTTCTCTTCTTATGGCCCCTTCGAATCCAAAGGGCTTTGTGACTATTGCCACGGTGAGAATATCCTTCTTCCTGCATGCCTCGGCGATTACAGGAGAAACGCCGGTACCGGTACCGCCTCCCATTCCCGCGGTTATGAAAACCATGTCGGTTTCATGGAGGACCTCCTCTATTTTGTCCAGATCCTCAATGGCAGAATCTTTTGCGATCTGGGGATTACCTCCGGAACCCAGGCCTCTTGATGTATTTTCTCCTATCTGGATTCTCTTTGAGGCCAGCGATTTGTTAAGATCCTGAAAATCCGTGTTTACGGCTATGAACTCCACTTCCTCAAGTCCTTTGCTTATCATGGTGTTTACGGCATTTCCACCGCCTCCACCCGTTCCTATAACTTTAATTCTTGCTCTGTTGAAGTCTCTTTCAAGCTGTTCCACTCTGAAACTTGCCATATGTTTACCCTCCGGTTTGATTTTGCTCTAAAAAAATTCGTTAAACCATCCTTTCATTCTCGTAAAAACATTTTTCTGAGTAAGTCCTCCCCCTGAAACTCCGAGCTCCCTATTCACACTCGCGTATTTGATCAGTCCTACACCAGTTGAGTAAATCGGGTCGGTTATGATGTCGGTCAGGCCGTTTACGTCACGTGGTATCCCGATGCGCACCGGCATCTCGAGCACCATTTCGGCAAGGGCAGTCATATCCCGCATTTTGCTGCCTCCTCCCGTGAGCACCACTCCGGCCGGCAGCATGCCGATGAAGCTCTGCTTGAGGAATTCTTTTTTGACCAGCATAAAGATTTCTTCCATCCTCATCTGGATTATCATCGCAAGGTCTCTTTTTGTAATGCGTCTGGGCGAATGCCCTGAAGCACTTGTCACTTCTATTTTTTCGTCGCTTGGCATCTCATCCTGCATCATCATAGCCACGCCGTGGTTTTCCTTGAGTTTTCTTGCATCGGGAAGTGAAACCGAGAATCCGAATGCGATATCCCTGTCTAGGTGATCGCCTCCGAGCGTGATGCTTTCTGTATATTTCACGCTTCCGTTCATAAACACTGCTATATCGCAGGTGCCTCCTCCGAAATCTATCATCGCTACCCCGATCTCTCTCTCATCCTGCGTCAGAACCGCTTCGCTTGAAGCTATCTGCTCAATTACCATGTCAGCGGAAGTCATTCCCGACATTTCTATGCATTTTATGATGTTGCGGGCTGAGGTCACGTCCCCGGTCACTATGTGCACATCTGCCTCAAGCTTAAGGCCGTGGATGCCCAGCGGATCCTTTATGCCGCTTTCCCTGTCAACGGTATAGTTCTGCGGAATAGCGTGGATAATCTCCCGCTCCGCCGGGATCAGCAGGGCGTTTGCCGACTCCATGACCCTCTCGATATCGTTGGTGGTTACCTCCTTATCGCGCAGGGTAACCATGCCGTACCCGTTCATTCCCTTTATATGTCCGCCGGCTATTCCTACTATGACCTCCTTTATCTCATACCCGGACATATGTTCAGCTTTTTCGACCGCGTTCTGTATTGAGTTCACGGTTTTCTCTATGTTTACTACAACTCCTCTTTTGAGTCCATGGGAAGGGTGGTTGCCAACTCCGATTATCTCAAGCTCGTTGTTTGCATCGCACTCTCCCACTACTACGGAGACCTTCGTAGTTCCTATGTCAAGACCGACCAGCGGCAGTAAAATGTCTTTTTTGTGTGAATTATCTTCTAGTACCATTTCTTTATCTCAGGAATCGTAACTTATTATGCCTACTTCGCCGGAACTTATGTCTATGTCCTTTTCCATAAGATTGTTCTTACGGGAATGAACTATCATCCTCTCAACCTTGCGCCACTTGCTTTTCATATTGTCTTTTCCGAATGTTATCAGTCTGTGGTCAAGGGTAAGAAGCCTGATTCCGAAGCTCTCCCCCACGACTATTTCAGAAATCTCCGCCCATCCGAGAGCCGGGCTGAATTTTGACAGGTTAAGAATCTCGATTGCCTGGAGCATGAGCCCTGAAGGGATTTCATTCTTGCTTGATATCACCGGGAAATCAAGACCATGGGACGGTTCCGCTTCGCCCAGCAAATTTCCCTTCCTGTCCATATAGTATGGCTGGGTTCCATCCCAGGCAACTATGCAGAAGGGCTCTCTTTCTAGAATTTCAACTTTTACTCTTCCGTGAAGAAGCTTCTTCATCCGCACTTCCTCGGCCCAAGGATTCTCAAGGATTTCCTGTTTCGCCTGGGAAGTGGAAAACAGCATTGAAGTTGTCCCAGCTCTTATCCCAGAGCGCTTTATGATCTCCGAGGAGGTTATCCTGTTGTTTCCGGTGATCACAACTTCCCTCACCTTGAGATGGTCTGACGGCTCCACCATGAAAAAAATAATCCCGCAGAGAGAAAGAAAGAAAATCGCCGATATTCCCTTTGTAAGAACGCTCATGCCGCTCCCGCCTCCCTGCCTATTATTTCAACTTCGGGTTCAAGAATTATGTTCCGCTTTCTAAGAGCGGTTTCTCTTGCATCTTTGATCAGTGCGATGACGTCGTCGGCTTTTGCCCTGTTAAAGTTCACAATAAAATTCGCGTGGATTTCCGAGAACTTGGCCCCGCCAACGCAAAGCCCCTTGAATCCCAGACTCTCAAGCAGCTCCCCGGCGCTGAGCGCGGTAGGATTCTTGAATACCGAGCCGGTGTTGGCCATTTTAACGGGCTGGGTCCTGTTTCTGTAAGCAAGGTATTCCCTCACGTTCTGCTCACTTCTTGTTCTGTCTCCCAGGCGTAGCTCAAAGACCGCTTTTATGACTATGGAGCCAGCGGGCAGGTTGCTCTTTCTGTACTCGAAGTTTATCTCTTCTCTTGACAGCTTCTGCACCTTTCCTCCGTGCCATATGAACACTTCTTTCACTGCGTCCTTTATCTCCCCTCCGTTTGCTCCCGCGTTCATGTATATACTCCCCCCAACCGTTCCGGGAATGCCGGCGGCGAATTCAAAGCCGGTGAGTCCGAGGCGGATCGATCTGTTCATTATGGATGAGAGCATGGCGCCGCATTCGGCTTCGACGCGGGTGCCTTCCATTCGCACTTCCTTGAGCTTCTTTGTGCTTATCACCACTCCGTCGATTCCCCTCTCGGTTATTATTGTGTTTGAACCTGCTCCTAGCACTGTGACTTTCTCTCCAATCCGGTGGCAGTGCTTGAGCAGCCCTACAAAGCTTTTCATGTTCTGCGGATATACAAGACGGTTTGCCCTGCCCCCGACTTTTATGTACAGGTACTTTCTCATAGGGTAGTCGTCCAGTATTTCAAGATCCATTGACTGAATTGGTTGGTTCATCAGATCAGCTCCGCGATTCTGTCTCCGTATTTCCAGACATTTCCGGCTCCTGAGGTAAGCAATATGTCTCCCTCTGTAAGTTCACGTCCCATACTGTCCACAAAAGCGTCAGGATCATCCACATAACGCACGTTTGTGTTGCCCGCCTTTTTTATGTCTTCGACCAGCTTTTCTGAACTTATTCCCTCTACTGGTTTTTCTCCGGCTGGATATATATCAAGAATGTATGGGTGCTTTATCTTTCCTAAAACCCTTACAAAATCATTGTAAAGAAGCTTAGTTCTAGAAAACCTGTGTGGTTGGAAGAGCAGAATTGGTTCCCTGGAAAACGCAGCCCTGAGAGCTTCTATGGTGACTTCCAGCTCGCTTGGATGATGCCCGTAATCGTCTATTATCATTATACCTTTTTTCTCACTTTTCAACTGCAATCTTCTCTCCGTGCCCTCAAAATTCGCAAGCCCCTGCTTTATCTTCTCGAAGCTGTAGCCGAACTCCATTCCCACAGCTACCGCGGCCAAGGAATTTAGGGCGTTATGGGCCCCCAGAGTCTGAAGTTTCACTTCTCCAAGCAGGTAGCCTCCATAGATTACTTCAAACAATGTCCCAAGTTGCCCGAAGCGTATGTTCTCCGCCATGAGGTCCGCAGGGGCACTGATTCCGTAGGTAAGGGTCTTTTTATTAAATTTTCTGCTTATCTTGGCTGTTCTCGGACAGTCCGCGCACGTTACTGCCAGTCCGTAGAAAGGGATTTTGTGCAGGAAGCCTGAAAAGGCAAGCTCAAGGGCATCCATCCCTCCATAGTAATCAAGGTGTTCTCTGTCTATGTTCGTGAGCACTGTGACGACTGGAGAAAGTTTATCGAACGATCCGTCGCTCTCATCTGCTTCTACTACCATGAACTGGCCGGTTCCGAGGTGAGCGTTTGAGTCTATCGTCCGGAGTTTCCCTCCTACCACTATGGTAGGGTCCGCACCGCAGTGGGAAAGCACGGAAGCTATCATCGAGGATGTAGTGGTTTTCCCGTGGCTTCCAGCGACGGCGATGCCAAACTTGAGCCTCATGAGTTCCGCTAGCATCTCCGCCCTGGGTATTAGGGGAACCCTAGCCGCTGCGGCGGCGATCATTTCTGGATTCTTCTCGCTGATTGCGGATGAATATACAACTACTTCGCTTCCTTTTATGTTCTCTGAGTTGTGGCCGGTGGTGATGACGGCTCCAAGGGAGGCAAGACGCCTGGTCGTCTGGGTATCCGCAAGGTCTGAGCCGCTTACCTTGACTCCCATATTGATAAGCACCTCGGCTATGCCGCTCATTCCTATGCCGCCTATTCCGATGAAGTGTGCTTTGCTTATCTTACCGTACATTTACTTTGCCTTAATTATGCGCTCAATCTCATCCACAATTTCCTGGGCGGCGTGGGGTCTCGCCAGTTTTTTTGAGTTCTTCGCCATGCGTTCAAGGATGGGCTGCTCAAGAACCTTCTCAACGACCGAGAAAAGACTTTCTGTGGAAAGTTCCTTTTCCTCAACGACCGCCGCCGCCGCTGCTGACTCCAGAACCCTAGCGTTTTTCAGCTGATGATTATGTGTTGAGGAGGCCAGAGGAATCAGTA
>JAPOSJ010000186.1 GCA_026709745.1 Candidatus Dadabacteria bacterium
TGTGAATCCTGATCATAAAGTTAACGCCACTCAATTTGGGGCCTACGTAATCGCAAGGAAGCGTTGGTCTGGCTGGGCAGTCTGCGAGCAAGTACAACTGCGTCGGCGGGGTGGAGGTTCGACGGCAGATAGAGTATGGTAAAGCCCAACGAACTGAACACTTCCACATTGGTAGCACCAACAGTTTCGACGACGGCGTCCAGTTGTCTACCCGTAACCAGTTCGACTCGAATACTCGGCAACAACGATTCGAAACGGCGCCGTGCCGGGTCGAAGGCGATCCAGGCACCCGGGCCTTGGAGAGGTGTTACTGCACGATGCTCTGCACCTTCGACATAGACCACATGCGTACGATGTGAGGGTGACTCAAATGATTGTGCAAGGATGTCGACTGACGCCAGTTGCGTCCGCAATTCGGCTGTCCCGGAGTTTGACTCAGGGGTGCTTACTGGCAGGATCAAGAGCTGGCGTCCCTCTGCCGTTTCAACACGAGCATCACGGGTGTCCTGAACGAGTCCATGCAACTCCTGAGACGGCACGAGCGTTACAATTACGAGTATAGTAAATGCATACAGACAACGTCCGAAGTACACCAAAGGAATAAATTGGATTGCTGCCATATTAGCTTTCTTCTGAAGCATCCATATTTACAGGAAAACGTATTTTAATTGATTATAGCTCTTTATCCAGATCTCTGTATTATTTTTTTCCGCTTTCTGGTTTTTTTGCAATCGAGCTTATTCCTGCTTCAAGGAGCTGCTCCGCGGAAACCTCAGATGGCGCTTCTGTGAGAGGACAGGAGCCCTTCTGGGTTTTTGGAAATGCTATCACGTCCCTTATTGACTCCTGCCCCGAGATAAGCATCAAAAGCCTGTCGAGACCGAGTGCTATGCCGCCGTGCGGAGGGGCTCCGAACTGAAGGGCTTCGAGGAGAAAACCGAATTTCTCCACTGCTTCATTCTGTACAATACCTATTGCGTCAAACACTTTCTGCTGTATGTCGTTTCTGTGGATCCTTATGCTTCCCCCGCCTATTTCCACTCCGTTTAGGACTATGTCGTAGGATTTAGAAGCCACGTCGCCCGGCGAATTCTCGATTTTCTCCACATCCACATCCTTGGGGGCGGTAAAGGGGTGGTGCACCGAGACATATCTTCTGTCTCTGGGGCTGTACTTCAGAAGCGGAAAATCAACTACCCAGAGAAACTCGAGTTTTTCTGGGTCAATGAGCGAGAGAATTTCTCCGAGCCTGAGCCTGACGTTTGACATCACCTGATTTACCATGTCAACCGAGTCCGCACCGAAAAACACTATATCTCCTTTCTCCATAGAGAGTGCCTCGGCCAGAAGATCGCGCTCCTGGTCGCTTAGGAACTTGACTATCGGAGAGTTCCATCCGTCTTCGCCGACCCTTATCCACGCAAGCCCCTTTGCTCCGAGCGAAATCGCGTATTCCGTAAGGTTGTCTATCTCCTTTCTTGTAAGTCTTCTGGCCCCTTCTTTGAAGTTAAGCGCTTTTACGGCTCCGCCTTTCTCAACGGCTCCGCGAAACACCTTGAACTGAGACTCGCAGAATATGGAGGAGATGTCTTTTAGCTCAAGGCCGAATCTGGTATCGGGACAGTCGGTTCCATATCTCTCCATGGCTTCACTGTAGGGCATTCTCGGGAAAGGGGTGCTTACCTCGATTCCCTTTGTTTCACTGAGTACCGTTTTCATCATGCCTTCAACAATGCTTATAACGTCGTCTTCACAGACAAACGACATCTCCATGTCTATCTGCGTGAATTCAGGCTGTCGGTCAGCTCTAAGGTCCTCGTCCCTGAAGCATTTAACTATCTGATAGTATCTGTCAAACCCCGAGATCATGAGCGTCTGCTTGAGTATCTGGGGAGACTGGGGAAGGGCGTAGAACTGCCCTTCGTTAAGGCGGCTCGGAACCAGAAAATCCCTTGCCCCCTCAGGTGTTGATTTAGTGAAATAAGGCGTCTCGATTTCAAGAAAACCATTTTCGTTAAGATGGCTTCTCACCACAGTGGCGACTTTGTGACGCAGGATTATATTGTCCTGCATGGGAGGTCTTCTCAGGTCAAGATAGCGGTACCTAAGCCTCAGAAGCTCATCGGCGTTCACTTCGTTTTCTATCAGAAACGGAATTGTCTTTGAGGTGTTAAGAATTTTTATCTGTTCGGCCACCACCTCAATCTCGCCGGTTCTGAGATTTGGGTTTACTGTTTCCTCTGTTCTTGGGGTCACAGTGCCTTCCACGGCGATTACCCATTCGTCCCGAAGCTGTTCCGCGACCCGGTGAATTTCCGGGTCACGCTCAGGATTAAAAACTATCTGGCAGAGTCCTTCCCTGTCGCGCAGGTCGACAAAGATCACTCCACCGTGATCCCTTCTTGACTGTACCCACCCCATAAGTGTGACGTGGCTGCCAACCTGTTTTTTTCCAAGCTCTCCGCAGAAATTCGATCTTTTCCACTCTCCCATGAGTTCAAGCATAAGGTCAGGACTCTCCTAGCGGTAAGAATTCCCAAATCATACTAGATTGATTCGCATTGGCAAGGTCTCGGAGCTGTTTCTGTGAGAGTACATTAAGGAGAGCTTTTGTGATTTTTGCCCACTGCTCGTTACATTTGTTTTTTCCTGTTTTTTCAATAGAGTTTAGAACTAGGAGTCAGTCTTCTCTAAAACATTGAACTTTTAAGGAGTATTTGTATAATGAAGAAAGAATCCATTTACCGAAAAAACATGTTTTTTGCTCTATCGGTATGTATTGTTCTTCTTGCCGGCAGCTGTGCGGCGACCAGAACCCTTATCGAGAAAAGAAAGCTTACTGTTGAGACCAAGATGTCGGAGACAATTTTCCTTGAGCCTGTGTCGCCTGAAAAGCGGGTTGTTTTCGTTGATGTGAAGAATACCACTGACAAGGACATGGTGGGGATCGAATATGAAATCAAGGGCAGGGTGGCGGCTGGCGGTTATACAGTTACGGATGATCCGACCGAGGCGACTTACATTCTCCAGGCAAATGTTCTTCAGGTCGGAAAGTCTGATCTTGATGACGTAAATGCCATGCTCGGAACGGGATTTGAGGGTGTGGTTGAAGGTGCGGTTCTCGGGGGAGTTATAGGCGGTGCCATTGGAGGGGATGTTGACGAAGTCAACAAGGGTACGGTGATCGGAGGGGTTGCCGGAGGAGTTGCGGGTTTTATATTTGACGCGCTTGTGACAGATGTTCTTTTCACCATGGTTACTGATATACAGATCAGCAAACGCGCTGGGGAAGGAGAGACGGTTTCCGAGAGAGAAGAGACGTCCGCATCTCAGGGTACCGCGACCAGTGTAAAGCAGACTTCAAGTACCAGTAATGTCAGCTGGAAAATATACAGAACAAGAATTGTGAGCGTTGCCAACAAGGCGAATCTTGATTTTGAAGAAGCCCGGCCACTACTTAAGGCGGGTCTTGTGAGGTCGATAGGCGGAATTTTCTGACGTTGTAAATTCTGGAGAAGATATAACTGCTTCAGGTGAGATTTTGCTAGGGACGCTAGATTGTGGAATTGGCGTTTTTCGGTTCTTTTATCAGGGATGATTTCGATCCGGACGTTTATTATAGATGTAATGGTGCGTTCTCTCTTGGAATTCTCAAAATTTATGCTGCGCCATGAATTTGCCTATTGCTCGACATATTGCATGCGACTCAAGAGATAGACTAGATTGCTGCTAATTTTGGGAATTCCTATGAGGAATTGAAACTCACGCCGAGATGTTAGCTAATCGTCTAGGAGTGCCGTTACTTGCAGAATCTACGACCAATTTTTTCAAGTGTATTTGATATATTGCACAAATGTTTTTATTGTTCGGGAAAGTAAGCGACGATAAGGCTCTTTCAGTTTCTCATATTTTTGAATGCTTCCAAGGCACGATTTCGAGCTACTGAATGATCCACTATAGGATGCGGATAGCTATTCCCTAAAGAAACTCCTGAATCATCAAGTATATTCCTAAGTGCTGTCCATGGTTCATGAATGTATCTGTTTGGTAAATTAGCGAGTTCAGGAACCCATCGTCGCACGTACGCACCCTCAGGATCGAATTTCCGACCCTGAAGCACGGGGTTGAAGATACGGAAAAACGGGGCCGCATCAACCCCGCATCCCGCTCCCCCCTGCCACCTTCCTGGGGTGTTAGCAAGGTCTGCGTCAACCAAAGTATCCCAGAACCAGGCGGCACCATCCTGCCATGGAATAAGAAGGTGCTTAACAAGAAAAGATGCGGCGATCATGCGTACCCGGTTATGCATCCAGCCCGTTGCCCAGAGTTCGCGCATTCCTGCATCTACTATCGGGTAGCCTGTGAGTCCGAGTTGCCATTTGTGTAGTGCTTCTTCGTTCTTTATCCACGGAAAGCGTTTAAACTCAGGTCGGAACGGTTGTTCTGGAAAATGGGGCCAGTGGTAAAGCAGGTGGTGTGAGAATTCCCGCCAGATTATCTGGCGGTAAAAGGACTCTGTTTCATTTTCAGAATCGGATTCTACTTTTTGTAAAGCCTGATGCCAGCATAAAATAGGAGATATCTCGCCGAAATGAAGATGGGGTGAAAGTTTGGAAGTTCCTGCGATATCAGGTCGGTCACGCCTTGTTCCGTATGTAGCTACTGATTGTTCCAGAAATGAATTTAAGCATGAGAGGGCTCCCTGTTCACCCGGCATCCAGATATCAGGCCAATACTTGCTCCAGTCGGGCTTCTCCGGCAGGAGCTTCCAATTGTTAAGTGAATCACTCCTGATAATTTTATTTATGCGTGGAAGCTTTGTTGGCGCAGGTAGGATCGCTCGTGCCGGAAGCTTTTTCAAGCAGGCTTTATAAAAAGGCCTCCTGAAACGCAACGATCTCAGGTGAATGCTTGTCGAGCACGGCTTT
>JAPOSJ010000047.1 GCA_026709745.1 Candidatus Dadabacteria bacterium
ATGCCTTCTAGTACCCTGATAGTTTACGAGCCTCTTGATTCTTTCAGAGAAAAGTTATTTCCAAAGAGGGTTGAACACTAGCCCGGAGAGAATCTTCGGGTAGAAGTATGTGGTTTTGTGAGGCATCTTGCTTCCGTCAAGAACTACTTTGAATATATCCTCCGATTTAAGCTTGGGAAGAAGGAATCCAACCTCAAACTGGCCGTTTCGAACATTCGTAAACACCTCTTCGGGGAACTTGGAGTATTGAACCTCCGCCCTATGCTCTTCTATCAGCCCTCCGAACACGCGGTTGTGGAGGATTATCACGGCAAGATTTTCGTACTCTTTTTCATGGGTCATTTTGGGAGTAAGCCTGAAGGTTTCCTCAGGATTTCTGGTCACAACGCATATCTGGTCCGGGCCGAGATCAAGAGATTGACCGGGCGGGATTTTTTTGACTTCAAAATCTCCCCGCAATCTGTCAATCAGGTTCTCACCGATGTTTTTCGCCAGTCTGTGAGTGGGGTTGATTATAAGTCCCTCACCTTCCCCCCGCGAGAGATAAGTCATGACATAATCCCAGGGCATTGTCCGGGAAGTGTTCCCGTGTTCTTTTCTTTTAAGGTCTCTGAAATTTATAGAGGTTTCATAGCGGTGGTGACCGTCTGCTATAAGGATGGATATGTCCGAGAGGGTATCTTTTACCCTCTGTATGATTTTAGGATCAGATATTCTCCAGAGAGTGTTTCTTATGCCTTCTTCGGAAAACACATCTACAATGGGTTCTCCGACATTCCTGTCTATGTCTCCCTCCACCTCTCCTGCGGCGTCGGGATATACACAGAATATCTGGCTTAGGTTCGAGTCGCACGCGATTGTAAGAGCCAGACGGTCTTCTTTATGCTTTCTGAAAGTCTGTTCGTGCGGCAGGACGATTTTTTTATCGAAGTCTTCAACTTTCAGGTTCGCTATGAAGCCTTTTCTTGTGTAGGATCGTCCTTCAAATTCAAAGTTCTGATAGTAAGGATAGATTGAAGGCTCATGGTCCCTTCCAAGCACCCCGTCTCGAAGCCACCCGGAATAGATTTCCTTAGCGTTTTCGTAACGCTTAGCCCCTTCCCCTTCCGGCAGTTCTATTCTTACAGCGTTAAAAGGGCTCTTCGCGCACAGTTCTTCGCGTTGCCCGGGACTTATTACGTCATAAGGAGGAGCGATGACCTTTGCTAAATCGCCTACTGCTTCCCGGTTGTATCTAATTCCTCTGAAGGGTTCTATCTCAGCCATGAAGAATCTTCTCTATCTCGCTTACAGAAAGGTCGCCTTGTCTGATAATCTTGGGTTCGGCCGTGGTCAGATTCACTATGGAGGAACCTGTTGAGGGTGGAAGCGTACCGGAATCTACCATAACATCAATTCCGCTCGGAAAATTTCTTCGGATATCCGCAAAGCGGTTGGAGTTGTCCATGCCGCTTATGTTTGCGCTTGTGGAGGTTATTGGTTCTCTCGTGCGACTAAGAATCCGGCTTACAAAAGATGAAGTGGAGATTCTCACGGCGACAGAATCCCTTCCCCCGGACACTTCCCGGGGAAATGAGGATTTGGGATGCAGTATCAGAGTGAGGGGCTTGCGGCTTCTGGAGTATCTTCTCAGTAGTTCCTCGGAAATGTGAAAGTGGCGCTCCAGCATCTCTTCATCGACAAGAACTATAAATCCCTTTTCGCCTGATCTCCGTTTTATCCTTACTATCCTGCCACAGGCTTCCCGGTTAAACGCAAGACATCCGATCCCGTAGAGGGTCTCGGTAGGGTATATGACCACCCCTCCGCCAGAGAGGCATTCAGATACTTTATCGAATACGAGCGGGTCATTTTCTTTGATTATTTCACTCAATTTCTCGCATCCTCTGGGTTGCGATATAATATAATCTTAACTATGGATTCGCAAGCAGCAGAAATAACCACAAGATCGAAATCCCGCATCGCCTCGGAGCTTGTGAGGATTCTGGGTCCAGGTGCGGTTATTTCAGCGGAAGATGAACTGGTTGCCTACGAGAGCGATGGGCTTACCGGGTACAGGGTAAAGCCCCTTTTCGTCGTTCTGCCTTCAAGTACAGAAGATGTCTCACGGGTCGTAGCACTCTGCAATCGAGAGAAAGTTCCATTTGTTCCAAGAGGGGCGGGAACCGGGCTTTCCGGGGGTGCCCTTCCAAGCCGAGAGGGAATAGTCATATCGCTTTCAAAAATGAACAGGATTCTTGACGTGGACATTCCCAACCGTGTCGTCGTAGCTGAGCCCGGAGTGGTGAATATCTCTGTAACTGAAGCCGTAAGCGCCGAGGGTTTTTACTACGCTCCCGATCCTTCAAGCCAGATAGTGTGCACAATAGGGGGCAACGTTGCTGAGAACTCTGGAGGCGTGCACTGTCTTAAATACGGAGTCACGACCAACCATGTGCTCGGAGTGGAGATGGTTCTTCCCGACGGCGACATAGTTACCATTGGAGGACCGACCCCGGAGAGTTTCGGATACGACCTTCTTTCGCTCGTGGTAGGAAGCGAGGGGCTTCTGGGCATAGTTACCAAGGTTTTTCTGAGAATCATAAAAAAGCCCCAGATGGTAAAGACCCTTCTTGCTTCTTTTGAGAGAATAGAGGACGCGGGGGCATCGGTTTCGGCAATTATTTCTTCGGGGGTGATTCCCGCGGGAATGGAAATTATGGACAATCTCAGCATAAACGCCGTGGAATCCACTGTAGGCGCTGGTTACCCCACAGATGCGGGAGCAATACTTCTGGTTGAGCTTGACGGACCTGGTGCGGAGGTAAGCGTCCAGGTTCCCGCCGTAAGCCGTATACTCAGGGAAAACGGCGCGGTCGAAATAAAACTGGCGGCGGATGAAAGCGAAAGGCAGCTTTTCTGGAAGGGGCGCAAAAGTGCGTTTGCGGCCATGGGAAAAATAAGTCCGGGATACTATGTTCAGGACGGCGTAATACCAAGAAGCAGCCTTGCCAGGGTGCTTGGAGAGATAGGGGAGCTCTCAAAGCGGTATGGTCTTCGGGTTGCCAATGTCTTTCACGCGGGAGATGGAAATCTTCATCCTCTGGTTCTTTATGATCCAGGGGTGGAAGGGGAATCCGAGAAGGCCGAGGAACTCTCAGGAGAGATACTCAGGGCATGTGTTGATGCAGGCGGAAGCATTACGGGGGAACACGGCGTCGGTTTCGACAAAAAGAGATTTCTTCCTCTTATGTTTAATGAACAGGAAATAGACACGATGAATCTGGTGCGATGTGCGTTTGACGAAGAGGGGCTCTGTAATCCAGGCAAGGTGTTTCCGACTCCGAGGACATGTGTTGAGCCCGGGATGCATAAACACGGCTCCGAAACTTCTCCGGCAAAGGAGATGGGAGAGCTTTTCTAGCACTCGCTTTGGCGGTGCGGACGTCTGCAAAGAAATGTCTTATATAAAAGAACTCTGCAGGATGGTCTCAGGTTTTCATGTTCCGGGTTCCGGCGATACGGACCCGGGAGTCCCGGAACTTCGTTTTTCTCCCAAAATAATTCTCTACCCGGAAACCGTGGAGGAAGTATCCAGCGTAATGGGTTTTGCTTCACAAAGCGGCATACGGGTTTTTCCTTTTGCGGGTGCCAGCAAACTCTTTCTCGGCAATCCGGTTATCGCTCCTGTTGTGGCGCTTTCCCTTGGCCGTCTTCGCAGGATGCTTTTTCATGAGCCTTCCGACATGGTTTCCACAGTTGAGTGCGGGATGGAGGTAAGAGAGTTCCAAAAGGCAGTCGGACGCGAGAATCAGCTTTTCCCCGTGGACCCGCCCTGCCTTGCCTCAGGGGCGACGGTGGGAGGACTTGTGTCGACTAACCTCTGCGGTCCCATGAGCACCAGGTACGGAACGTGCAGGGAGCTTATCCTTGGAGCAAAGGCTGTAAGGGCGGACGGCGAGGTCATAAACCTTGGAGGAAAGGTGGTTAAAAACGTCGCGGGCTATGATATTCCCAAGCTTATGACGGGTTCGCTCGGGACGCTTTGCGTTTTGGTGGAAGCGACTTTCAGGCTCTACCCACACCAGCCCTGCTCAACGACTCTGGTTCTGGGTTTTCATAACCATGTTTCCTGTTCCCGTGCTGCCCGTGCAGTACTTGCGGCGGATATAGTTCCCACGTGCTTTGAAATACTGGATGAGAGACTTTCTTCGGAGTTTGAAGTGGCGAGCGGGGCGAAACGAAGTATCCTGCTTCGCTTCGACAGCTTTGAAGAGGCGGTGGCAGAGCAGATAAAACAGGTACGAGACATTACCTCTGAGCAAACTTCCTCTTTTGTGAAGATGAACGATGAGCGTTCCTGCAAGCTCTGGGATTCGGCAAGAGAGTTTCCATTTTCACGCAAGGCGGCTTTTTCTTCAAAGCTTGCTTTGCCTATAACGGCTTCAATCGAGTTTCTCTCCGATATAGAGAGCAATTCTGCACTCTCTGGGGTTGAGGTGCGCTGTCTTGTGAGACCCGCAAGAGGAGTCGCGCTTGTTTCGGTAGTCGCCCCGGACGAAGAGGCAGTTGCTGCTTCAGTATTTCTTCAGGATCTTGTCGATTCTCTGCGGGGGCGTATCATGTTCTCGGGAATCCGCCCGGAACTTGTTGGCAGGGTGAAAGCGTGGGGAGATTTCGGCGAGTCGCTTACCCTTATGAAAGGCATCAAAAAGCGTTTTGATCCGGCGGACATACTGCACGGCGAGAAAATATTTCCTGTGGGCTGAGGATGTACTATGATAAGAAGAGAATGCGGCGACGGTTGGATACTGATAACGCAGCCGAGCCACGCTTTTTTTTCTTCAAGGATAATGAGCTTCTGGGGCAACGAGGACTTTGAGGCCCCTAGCACTCTGGACGAGGTGATGCTTGCAACTCGGGAACATGAGTGTCG
>JAPOSJ010000117.1 GCA_026709745.1 Candidatus Dadabacteria bacterium
ATACTCAATATCTCCAGGCGAAAAACTATCGGGAGACATATATCAAGCTTTCTGCCCGAAGAAATAACAGGCCTCTGCTCAAGAGCGGTGAAAGAAGAGAGAATCGTGCAGGAAAACGATCTGCTTTTCCGTATATCCCCAGACTCCTCTATCAACGTGGAGTGCACCGTATCCCCTATACACGGGAGTGACGGAGGGATGAACGGACTTATAATCCAGATAAGAAACACAGAAAAGATGAACATGATGTCCATCATCAGCAGAAACTGCAGCCTTGAAGAAAATTATGAAACCCTGGTAAGGGGACTAGCGCATGAAATAAGAAATCCGTTGAGCGGGATAAAAGGGGCCGCGCAGCTTCTAAACGGCACACTGTCAAAAACGGAGAAAAACAAGTGTTCTAAAATAATAATAAAAGAAACGGAAAGGCTGGAGGACTTGGTTAACAGGCTCGTTAAACCGTCATCAGTATCAATACAGCACCTCATGTCGGTCGATATAAATGAGATCCTGCTTGATATAATATTTCTCGAATCAAATCTTCACAAGAACATAAATTTCAGACCCAAGCTAGACATTGCCATTCCACCCATACCTGGCGACTACAACTCGCTTAAGCAGGTATTTATAAACATTATTCAGAACGCCGTGAGCTCGATACGGAAAAAAGGAGAGATAACGATCAGTACAAGGTGGGTTACAGATTACAAGATACGCAACAAGCACACAGTTCTTATATCCGTAAAGGACAACGGAACCGGAATACAGAAAAAAGACCTGAAAAAAATATTCACGCCTTTTTTCTCAAGCAAGAAAAAAGGAACTGGGCTAGGCCTTTTCATATCAAGCCAAGTGATAGCCAAGTACGGAGGAATAATTACCGCCGAGAGCGATGAGGAAGAAGGTTCCGAATTCAGAATACAACTTCCTGCAAGTTAGCTAAGTGCCGAGAAATAAGATCATGAAAGACCTTATACTGATAGCCGACGACGAAGAAGACATAAGATGGATACTAGAAACATCCTTAAGGAAATTAGGTTTTGAAGTCGAGTGTGCCCAGAACGGAGAAGAAGCTCTACAAAAAGCATTTGAGCGGCAATACTCCCTGATACTCCTTGACATAAACATGCCGGATATGAATGGATTTGACGTTCTGGCAAGCCTGAGAGACAGAAATGTCGACTCTCCCATAATATTCATTACCGCGCAGAACACCGTAAGCAACGCAATAGATTCGATGCAGCTCGGCGCCTATGACTACCTGACCAAACCGTTTGACCTTGACGAGATAAGACTATTTGCAGAGCGGGCAATAAGGAACTACAAGACCCAAAAAAAGATAATACCATCCGAAGACACTGAGGACAGTGTTTCTCTTGAAGAAATAGTTGGTAGCTCGTCTGATATGCTGAATGTGTACAAGCTTATAGGCCGCACCGCCTCAAGAGACATCACCGTGCTTGTAACGGGAGAGAGCGGTACCGGAAAAGAACTCATCGCAAGAGCCATCCACTACAATAGTCTGAGAAAAAACAGAAGGCTTGTATCCGTAAACATATCTGCGATTCCCAATGAACTCATCGAAAGCGAGCTTTTCGGATACGAAAAAGGGGCTTTCACAGGCGCCGCGGCCCTGAAAAAGGGAAGATTCGAGGAAGCAAGTGGTGGGACCCTCCACATAGACGAAATAGGAGAACTTTCAACCGAACTGCAGTCAAAGCTCCTGAGAGCCATAGAGGAAAAGCAGATCTACCGCCTAGGCAGCGAAAAACCGGTTTCGGTTAACCCGAGGATAATCGCTAGCACAAACAGAAACCTGAAAGAGGCCGTGGCGGAAGGATCTTTCAGAGAAGACCTTTTTTACAGGCTCAACGTCATAAGCATATCTCTCCCTCCTCTCAGGAAAAGAAAGGAAGATATCGGTGAACTTGTGGAACATTTCCTGAAGAAATACTCTGCGGAATTGTCCACCGGGGAAAAAATCTTCTCTCCGGAAGCTCAACGTTTGCTGATCAACCATATCTGGCCCGGCAACGTAAGGGAGCTTGAAAACACTATTAAACGTCTGCTGGTTTTAAGTCCCGACAGCGTAATAAGCGCCGAGGAGACAGAAGAAGCCATCGATTCTCAAACCGGTTTTGGGCAAAGAGAAATAACGGAAAGAAAGACCGAAGAACTTGTTCGAATGATTCTAGAGAACTCGGACTTTGGAAGCCAGAACATCCACGAACAGGTGATAGGGAAAGTTGAAAAGCATCTGATCGAAGCCATTCTGCGGAAAACCGAGGGAAACATGAAACAGGCGGCAGCTATACTGGGAATAAACAGAAACACTCTGTCAAAAAAGATAAATGACCTTGGAATAAAAAGGGGCAGTACCTAACAACCCATCTTGCTCAGTGCATCGCGTGCCGCTGCCTGCTCGGACTGCCTTTTACTACTTCCCCTGCCTATACCCGCAATATCGGAATAAACCTTTACCTCGGTTGTGAAAATCTTCTTATGCTCGGGACCCTCTTCACTAAGAACCCTGTACTCTGGCGTCTCCGAGAAAAGATTTCGGGAAATTTCCTGAAGCTCAGTTTTGCTGTCTCGGGGAAAATTGTTTTCCTCGATGGCATCACTAAAGAGTTCGGACACCAGCTCAAAAGTTTTCTCGTAGCCAGCGTCAAGATAAACCGCACCTATGAGAGCTTCAAATGCATTTGCCTTGTTTGATTCCCTCTCCCTGCCTCCGGTGTTCTCCTCCCCTTTCCCAAGTTTTATCTTCTCTCCCAAGCCAAGAACCTCGGCATATCTGGCGAAATTCACACCGCTTACCACGCGGCTTTTGATCTTCGAGAGATCACCCTCCGTGTATGAAGGGTACTTATCATAAAGAAGCACACTTACTATACATCCAAGCAGCGCGTCTCCCAGAAATTCAAGTCTCTCGTTGCTTAGACACTCAAATTCGTTTGCGTATGAACTGTGGGTAAGCGCCGTTTCAAGCAGAGATTTCTCCTTGAATTCATAGCGCAATTTTCTGCAAGTCATTGAATTAATAGAGGATTATACACAATCCCAGCCATTTTATGGTAAAATCTGCCCTGAGGGGGGGCAAGATCAGCAAGCCAATAAGCCCTCAGGAAATGTGAGCTCAAGGAAAGCAGCCTCATGGAAAGCAGATATGTTTCCCACCAAGCATGTGCAGAGATATATTGACAGATTCGCCACCCGCCAAGGCTCACGCAAAGCAGATATTATTGAACTGATAAGCGTGGTCCCAAAGCCATGACGCCACCAAAACCAGTCGTCACTCCTCCAACCGGTAAAACTCCGGAAGAACTGGTGCTAATAGAGCACAAGAAGAAAGACAAACCGATTGCGGGCGACATCCTCGATCGTATCCGCAAAGAGAGCCGGGACCAAGCCGAGAAGGGACGCTGGTTTGAGCAGTTGTTCATGATGCTCGTGCTTCAGCAGCCGGAATTCGAGATCGACAAGATATGGCGCTGGCCCGACTGGCCGGAGCGCAAGGAATTAACCGGCCTTGATGGCCGCGACATGGGTGTTGATCTGGTCGCACAAAGAACGTCCGGCGAGTACGTGGCCATCCAGTGCAAGTGCTACGACGACCAGCACATACTAGGCAAGGGCGAGATTGACAAGTTTCTGGGCGGCTCGCAGCAAGAGATTTTCAGTCTGCGCTGGGTCGTGGCGACGTGCCGGTGGGGATCGAATGCCGAAAGGGCAATTCTGAATGCCCACCCCCAGGTCTCGCAGATCGATTTTCGGCAGTATCTTAATATTGAGGTTCAGGAGCAAGATGCCAGACGCCCGGTGCAGGAACCTTGGCCGCTGCAGAAAGAAGCGATCGAAGACGCGGTCGCCGGACTTGCCAATCACGACCGGGGTCGCCTTATCATGGCCTGCGGCACCGGTAAAACCTTTACCGCACTTCGCATCGCCGAGCAAATTGTCGAGGACGGACAGCGAATTCTCTTCGTTGCGCCTACTATTGCTCTGGTTTCGCAGGCGCGCCGCGAATGGCTCCGGCAGACTAGGCGCCAGCTTGAGTGCATTGTCGTATGCTCTGATGCCACTGCCGGTGGACGCAATGAGAACGAAGACATCCAGATTTCCGAACTTGAATGCCCGGTCACTACGGATCCGATCGAAATCGCACGTTCCCTTGACAGCAAAGGTGCGACCAAGGTGGTTTTCTGCACCTACCAATCACTGGGACGTGTCACAGAAGCTCACGCAAGCCATAGCACACCGGCGTTCGATCTGGCAATTGCCGACGAGGCGCACCACACGACCGGTGCACTGGTTAACGGACGGCGGACGGGCACGGCACGAAAGGTGGATTTCCAGGAGTTCCATGACGAAACACGGTTACACGCAAATAAGCGGCTCTACATGACAGCCACACCTCGGATATACACCGAGGTTTCCAAGAGGAAACTCGCACAGCACGGCGTTGATGTTGTCGATATGGGCAACTACCACGTGTACGGACCGGAACTCCACCGGCTTCCCTTCTCCAAAGCCGTGAAAAACGGAATACTCTCTGACTACCGTGTGATCGTGCTGGGCGTGAGAGAGGGAAGTGTCACGCCGGGACTGCGGCAGCAGCTTGAAAGAATCGGCGACGCAACGAAGCGTAAACAGTCCCCGACCACCAATGATATGACCCGCGTTCTGGGCCTTTCACTCGCGGTGAATGGCGTAACCGAAGGCAAGACGCTGGAACAGCCAGGCAAACTCCCGCGCACCATGGCATTTGCAAACAGCATCGAGCGCTCAAAGTGGTATGCGGAAGCACTCATGGAAAGCGAGGTTCTGAGAGCGTCCACACGGCGGATGCAAACCGGGCGACAACTTTCATCGCCCGCCCGGTTT
>JAPOSJ010000233.1 GCA_026709745.1 Candidatus Dadabacteria bacterium
ATTGCAAGAAGACTTTGCCCCGTTCCATAGTCGGAATTATCCATGTTCACATCCCTTTTGAATGGTGCTCACGTTGTATCCTGAGTCCATGATAAGCTTCGTAATCGTTTCATCGTCAATGGTCAATCCGGGTTTCATGGTGACCACTATAGAGCTTTTGCCGAGATCAATATTGATTTTTGCGACATCTCCGCGTTTCAGGAACACTTTTTCCAAAGAACGGGCGCAGAAATCGCATACAAGCCCGGTTGCCTTGATATTGATTGTATCTTCACAGTTGGGTTTTTTCATGTTGTTTGAAGTGGCAGAAGGCTCTGCCATCTCACCTTCATGCTGATGTTCGCTTCCATGTTGCGCATGGCTTTGGAACGCGAAAAAAAGTGTCATAAAAACAATTGCGGCGATTGATATTTTCATAGTTTTCTCCTTAAAATCTTATTACTAAATTGAACAAAATCTCACCTTTGTTGCTCACTCCGACCTCGGCGAGATACTCGTTCTTAAAAAACCGTACAAAAGGCGTAAGCCAGATGTTATCTCCACTGCCTGTGATATGGTCAACTTGCAGCATGAGCCAAGTGTGGAGATCGCCGTAGTCCCCAATATAAGGAGCGATTCCCACCCGTGCTTTTTGCCTGAAGAACTTTGCTATGTCTTCGGCGTAGTAGAAGCGGTTCTCATAACTTGTAAAGTACCGTCGGGTTTCCCAGTCAAGAGCGATATCGGTAAAGGCAGCGGGTCGTGGTTTGCCTTCTGGCACTCCCAGATCACCGTAGGATATGCCGAGACCGCCTTTAAGATAAAAGTTCGCTTGGGAAGCTGACGCATTGTGGCGATTCACTAGGTAGTTAAGCTGTACGCCGTGGAACTGCCAATCTTCCTCACGCCAGTATTCGGCTTTGTATCCTATTGAATATAGGGCCGTTGGCGAATAATGGACGTGAAAAGAGTGAGCTTTACTGTCATTTTTCTGCATGACTGTCCATCCACCCGGATATGAAACCGGACGGGACAGGGACTGGGGGGCGTACCCCACCATGATCGCGCAGCATAAAGTGAAAACTGCTAATTTCATGTTTCCTCCCGAGTATCGATTATTGGCTGGAACGCCGGAGCGAAGCCGTTTATATCGCGCAGGTATGCGGTTTACTCAGCAGAGGTGTTTTGGAGGGTGAAATGGGATTTCGCTCTGGTATGAAGGCGGAAGCTTACCGAAAGGAGTTTCTACGGTAACTTTCCCATAATGATTTTGCGATTTTTGAACCGGTAGAGCGTTCATCTGTATACAGTGAAGGCAATTGCAGTCTTCGCACTGTTCGGAACTTTGATTTTCAGAATCTTCTGTTTTATGACACGGCATATCCATATTATCATCCATCTGCATTTCTACAGAAGACATGTCCATGTTCATTGGGCATGTGGAGAAAGCATTTGCAATACCGCCTGTGAAGAACAATGCGATGCATATTGCCAGTAGTAATCCTGTTTTCATGAAAGCCACATTTTAACTGTAAGCGATTGGATATTAGTTGACAAGAGATTAATTTTTTATAGCTACGATATAGACCAAATTTAGATATTCTTCTACTATCTCTTTCGCTACAGAGAACAATATCTTCTCAGCGTTCCAGAGAACAACCGTTATCAAACATGTTCAAAACAGGGTACTCTTTTTAAAGTCATGAGATTTAAAGTGAATCGAGGTAAAAGCAGCAAGTGTTTCTACACAACGCTAAGGGGATGTCCGGTAAGAGACTGACTTATAAGGAGCTTGTATCATGACTGCTGCCCCCCCCCTCTGAAAATTGGAAGAATCGCACCTTATTCCACGGAGACAATCTCAAGTTCCTCCGTGCTATGAACAGTGACTCCGTTGACCTTATAGCAACGGATCCCCCTTTTAAAAAAGGACGTGATTTTCACGCAACCCCAGACAGTTTAGCTTCTGGTGCGTCTTTTCAAGACAGATGGTCTTGGGATAAAGATGTACATCCAGAATGGTTAGATCAGATAAAAGACGATCATCCTGCCGTGTGGGAAGTCATTGATGCTGTTAATGCTATTTATATGAAAAAGACTAAGAAAAACCTCAAAGAAGACAGGGATAAGGTAGGTTCAGATATGGGTGCATTCCTTTGTTTTATGGCAGTTCGTTTGATAGAAATGCACCGTATTCTTAAGCCCACAGGTTCGATTTATCTACATTGTGATTATACCGCTGGACACTATCTAAAAGCTGTCATGGATGCAATATTCGGTCACCATCAATTCCGCAATGATATTATTTGGAGAAGAACTGCTTCACACAACTCCGCCGATAAATTTGGACCTATTCATGACAATATACTTTTTTATGCAAACTCAGATTATAAGCACAAGGTTTTGTTTTCGCCTTATCTTAATGGTTATGTAGAAGAATACTTTACTAAAAAAGACGATAAAGGACGTTATAGAGAACAAGAAATTCATGGTTCAGGAATAAGCAAAAAAGGTGAAAGTGGGAAACCGTGGAGAGGTTTTGATCCTACTGCTAAAGGTAGACATTGGGCTATCCCGTCAAAGTTAATAGCCTCTCTAGGAATAGATCCTAATCTGCCTCAGCACGATAAACTTAACGCACTTTATGAAATGGGGTGCATTGATGTGGACTCTGATTATCTTCCTAAATACCGACAGTATTTGAATGATTCGTTAGGCACTCCCCTTCAGGATATTTGGGCGTATCAACCCTACACTAAAGGATTGTTACGGGATACTGAGGATGAAATTGATAAAGAAGTGAGATGGTTACCTGGTCGGGATAAAAAAGAAAGAACGGGGTTTGCCACACAAAAACCCATTGGGCTTTATTGCAGAATGATTGAAGCATCCTCTAACCATAATGAAGTTGTTCTTGACCCCTTTGCGGGATGCGCTACAACCCTAATTGCCGCAGAGCGTACTGGGCGAAAATGAGTCGGTATCGATCTATGGGATGATGCAGAGAAAGTTGTCTTAAAACAGTTAAAAAAAGAACACCTTGTAAGTTCAAAAGAGCAGAACATGCTATTTCCCAAGGACATTCATTTTACTTCCGAGCTCCCAGTCAGAACGGATGATGGAAAGGAAGCTGTGCCATTTCTAAAAACAAAACTGAAGGTTGATGAACCTAAAGGAAAGAAAATGTCTGGTGCGGAGCTGGTTGAATACCTCATTAAACAGAACGGCCTTACTTGCCCAGGGTGTAACCGTACCTTTGACGATCCCCGTTTCTTGGAATTAGATCACAATACACCCCGTTCTGATGGCGGTATAAATCATATATCAAACCGTGTTCTATTATGCGGACCATGCAACAAGATAAAGAGCAACACCTATACGTTATCAGGGTTACGAAAACTGAATAAGAAAACCGGATTTATGAAAGACTGAAAAGTAGGTTGAAACAATGTTGAAATAACGGAAGAAAAATAAATCGAGGAAATAATGTGACTTTTATATGTAATTCCCAAAAACTTGGTATCTACCCACAATTTCGGAAACTGAGTTTTATTAGCTGTGGTTTCAAGAGCAACCGTTTCTAAGAATCGGTTATCGTGCGGCTACTTACAAATGGAAAGCCGACACACTCGTTTTTATCTAAATTCGGTTATTACCTCTTTTGCAAAAAGTTCTATGGTTTTGGGATTCATTACGTCTGAGAAGAAGATTGTGTATTTCGATATTCCCTTTTCCATATCCGCGCTGATTTTTTTCACACAATCCTCAGGAGTTCCTACAATTCCGAGTTTTTCTATGTTCCAAATGAATACACAGTGGAGAAATCCACGCTGAAGATTCTTATTCCGAGTGGATTTCTGGGTTCGGGGCTGGATATGTTTTATTTTGATCCACCGCTTAGCAGGTCGGATAGCCAAAAAAGTATCAAAGCATTTGAAGAAAAAGATTCCCCGTCCTGTTCTTAGGAATCCCCTGGAGAATAATAATTTTTTCAAGCAACAAAAAGCGAAGAGTTTTCTCTCCACAGAAATGACTGATACTCCAAACTCTGTGAAGGAGCTCGCACTCTCCAATGTTGCTGGCACGAAAGTAGAAAAATCTTATATACGTAGCGAGTTGATAGATCGGCGGCGCACCCTGATGCAGGCTTGGATTCGAGGTCTTGGTGCTTACGGTATCCCGCTACTAAGGAAATGGCAGAGTGCGTGTGGAGCGAGATGGACCTCAATTTGAAAGTTTTTGACAGGTTCCCTAGGTCCCGGATAGAATAATTAATAGTATGGAGTGATTTTTAGCAGGAGCAGATGGAGCAAAACCATGAAGCACATTTGTAATGATATCTACCCCCCCCCTCAAATATAACTGGCTGCTGATTCCGGCTGCCGTCTGGCTGTTCAGCCTTGCCTTCCTTATGCCGTTTGCCTACGGAGGCGAGCCCCGCGTGTGGCTGCGGGACAGGTCGGGGCAACCAACGCAATTCGACGGCGACATTACGGTCAGGCTTGCTTGTGGCCAGAGTACCTATGTGTCGATCATCACGCATGGCGTGGGCGGCCCGCAAGATGTCCACCCGAACATACAGGTGCCTTGGAGCTTGGACGAGCCGGACGAGATACTGGTTGAGCTGACGACAGACAATCCCGACGACACCGAATTGTTAGACAGTGCCCGACACGTCAGTGGTAAGTATGTCGAGCAGAAGGGATGGGCAAGCCAGATCACGGTAAGGCGCTGGAATGGATTCTGGGGTGAACAGCAAAGGAAGGCTCTTTGGGTAAAACCATCACAAAATGGTAACGAGGCGCCATATACGAATTGTAGGGGTACCCGCGGCACCGTCAGCCGAATATGCGATTTCCTGGTCTGGATCGGCACCGACGGCAACT
>JAPOSJ010000083.1 GCA_026709745.1 Candidatus Dadabacteria bacterium
CCGCGCCGGCCTACCAAGTCGGCCCCCATGGCCCTGGGCCGGAGCTTAAGGGGTTGCCGGTCCCTTATCTCAACATAATCAATATCATTAATTTGAGCCATACGCAATACCCTGCCTGCCTCAGCGACAAGTGTCTCACAGTCATCAAAGCCACTTCTGAACTTTTCTCTGACCTCTCGCAGTGCCCGGTTTACCGCAACTGCCCTTCTTCGCTGCCCCGAACTGAGGTAGGCATTTCTTGAACTCATAGCAAGCCCGTCCTGTTCACGCACTATAGGCATTTCCACTATCTCAATGTCCATATCGAAGTCACGCACCATTCTCTGGATAATCCTGAGCTGCTGGTAGTCCTTTCTCCCAAATACAGCAAAATCCGGCCGGACAATATTAAACAGTTTAAGAACAACAGTAGCTACCCCGTCAAAATGTCCAGGCCTGAAGAAACCGCAGAGACAGTCCCCGAGATGGCCCACTGAAACCGTGGTCTGAAAACCGTCGGGATAAATGTCGTCCGCATCCGGATAAAAGAGGTGGCTGACTCCGCAACGCACAAGCTTGTCCACGTCTCCCTCGTAATCCCTTTCATAAAGATCAAAGTCCTCACCGGGTCCGAACTGCGTGGGATTTACAAAAATGCTTGCGACCGTCACATCTGCCCTTTTCACCGATTCCTCCATGAGACTGATATGTCCCCTGTGAAGGGCGCCCATGGTGGGAACAAATCCTAGCTTTCTGCCCGCTTTTCTACAAGTTTCGGAAAACTCCTTCATTTCGTAAGTACAGTTAAGTACAGAAAGCTTCTCCACTCTACTCATAAAAATATTCCGAGGAGGGAAAAATTTCCCTTTTTACCTCTTCCACGTATTTTTTTGTTGAATCGGAAATTGTCCGCGCAACATCAGCATATTTTTTGACAAACTTTGGAAGAGATTGCTGAGTCAGGCCGATCATGTCATTTACAACAAGCACCTGCCCGTCACAATCTGCCCCGGAACCTATTCCAACAGTCGGTATGTCCAAGTCCCCGGTTATTTCCTGCGCCACAGCGGATACAACGCTTTCGACAACCACCATGAAGGCACCTGCCTGCTCACAGGATCTGGAGAGATCCAAAAGCACCTCACGATCCCCCGGCAGAGTTCCCTGAACCTTGTAGCCACCCATCACGTGAACAGACTGAGGGCAAAGCCCAATATGAGCAATAACCGGAATCCCAGCTTTTTGGATGCGATACACTGTGTCCACATACTCGTCATTAACCTCAAGCTTGACCGACTCCGCTCTTCCTTCCTTTAAAAGTCTCCCAGCACTTTCCACGGCGTCTTCGGGAGATTTCTGGTAGGAAAGAAAAGGCATGTCCGAACACAAATGAGCCCGCTCAACACCTCTTGAAACAATTCTCGTGTGATAAATCATTTCATCTAGCGTAACGGAAAGAGTGTCCTCAAGTCCCTGAACCACATTGCCTAGAGAATCCCCGACCAAAACCACATCAACCCCCGCAGCATCCACTATCGCTGCAATGGCGGCGTCATATGCCGTTATCATCGCAATTTTCTCGCCCCGTTCCTTCATACCCCTGAAATCGGTTGTTCTAAGCTTTTTCATCATCCAAAGTCATCTCCATCCCAAAACTCAGCTACATCACTCAACGTATATCTTGGATGGGTACCCACGTTTTCTTAAAACCACGCGAAGCGTTTCAGCATCTTTTCTTTTCCTAAACCTGCCAACCCTGACCCTATGATAAGTATTCCCCTCAAAGTCAAAAGATTCCACCCTTACCTCCTCTTCCGTGACGCGTGAGAGCCTCTTTTGGAGTTCACGGGCCGCTCCTCTGCTCCGAAAAGATCCAGCCTGAACGGTGTAGAGAGAGACAAAAAAACTTTCTGATCTTTTTGAAGGCGTTGACAGCACCTCTATTCTCACTTCCGCAACACCGCTTCTTAGAAGCCCTATGGATTTAGCTGCCGCGTAGGAGAGATCTATCACTCTGCCACTTATGTAGGGACCCCTGTCATTTATTTTGACTTTCACCTGTCTTCCGTTCTCAAGACTAGTAACACGTACAACTGTACCGAAAGGAAGTTCCTTGTGTGCAGCAGTATAAGCATATCTGTTGAATACCTCGCCGCTTGCAGATTTGTTCCCATGCTCTTTGTCCCCATACCAGGAAGCCTTGCCATACTGTACGGTATCTGTTGACTGGGGACGGGAAAAATCCCTGCTGCTTTCCCACTTCGGCAAACCTGGAAAAGCAAAGCAGCCAACTGTAAAAAGCGAAATTAAAGTGACAAATCCTACCCAGATCATAGATTCTTATTCTACCATAACGGCTCTGTGTACAGACACCGGAATGCAGAAAATACCCGCTCCAAATTCCGTAATCTTGAGATTATAAGCGTTTGTAATAAAATAGTGTCAACAGAAAACAGGCAGATACAATGAACCCACCGGATTCAGATTTTTCCCTGATAAATCGACTTCCACCTTACGTACTCGGGGTAGTCAATGAACTCAAGCACAAGGCGCGCGCCAGGGGAGAGGATATAATCGACCTTGGCATGGGGAATCCTGATCAGCCTACGCCGGAGCATATAGTGGAGAAACTGCGTGAGGCGGCCATAGAACCCAGAAACCACAAATATTCCGCTTCAGCAGGACTCCCCAAGCTTCGTCTGGCCATAACAGACTGGTACAAAAGGAAGTACGATGTTGACCTCGATCCGGATTCCGAAGCCGTCGTCACAATAGGATCAAAGGAAGGAATATCCCATTTAATGCTTTCAATACTCTCGCCGGGAGATATGGCAATAGTTCCAGACCCAACCTATCCAATACACAGTTACTCCGTAATCATAGCAAGAGGAGATACTCGCAGCTGCCCCATGGGCGAGAAAGAAGACCTGATACTTTCAATAGAGAAGGCAATAAAAGAGGTGTGGCCGAAACCCAAGGTACTTATTCTCTCCTTTCCGAACAATCCGACAACGCAGGTTGTGGATCTTGAGTTCTTCGAGAAAATTTGTGATCTGGCACGGGAAACAGGTCTTACGGTTGTGCATGATCTTGTTTACGCGGAGCTGTGTTACGATGGATACAAGGCTCCGAGCATAATGCAGGTAAAAGGAGCCAAAGACGTCGCCGTAGAGTTCTACTCCCTTTCCAAAAGCTATAACATGCCAGGATGGAGAGTCGGTTTCATGGTAGGGAATCCACAAATCGTCTCAGCGCTCAGAAGAATAAAAAGCTACCTTGACTATGGTATATTTCAGCCAATACAGATAGCCGCGATTACGGCTCTCAACGGACCCCAGCAGCCAGTTGAAATCATAAGGGAAACCTACAGGTCCAGAAGAAACAAACTGATCGAATCATTCGCAAGAGCAGGATGGGAAATTCCAAAACCGAAAGCCACGATGTTCATATGGGCGCAGATACCAGAGGAGTTTGCAGAAATGGGTTCGCTTGAATTTTCCAAACTTCTCATAGAGAAATCGAAAGTCGCCGTGTCGCCCGGAATTGGATTCGGAAACTATGGAGAAGGCTTTGTAAGACTTGCTCTTATTGAGAATGAAAACAGGATAACTCAAGCCGCAAGAGGAGTTAGGAGACTTCTTCAAGGTTCGGCGTGACTACTAGAAAGCCTGCCCTATACTTATAAAAATTTTGAACCTCTCTTCTCTTTCCTCACGATCGGGATTCAGGAGGTATCCAAAATCCGCCCTGATTGGTCCGATGATCGTATTGTACCTCAATCCCGCCCCAGCCGCGTATTTAAGAGAAGAAGCGCTGAAACCAAAACTCTCTGAGTAAACGTTTCCATAATCGAAAAAGAATACCGCTCCGAGCTTTTCAAAAGGCCTGAGGCGAACTTCGACATTGCCCACGATCATTGAGTTGCCCCCAAGAGGATCCCGATCCGAATTAAGCGGACTCAGATGCTGAAACGAGTAGCCCCTCATGCTTACGCTACCTCCGGCAAAGAATCTCTTGAAGATCGGCACGTCAAACGGATCGGTATCCCCAAGTACGCTTATGTTTCCAATAGTCACCCTTTTCGCAAGAACAATTCCGGAAATTTTTTTATAGTATCTTAATTCGGCCATGGACTTCAGATAATCAGTGTGGTCCGAACTGATAGCCTGAATGGGCCTTTCCATAAACAAAAACAAACGCATCCCCCTAGCAGGATTTATAAGGCTGTCGGTCAGGTCATACTCAATCCCAAGATCAAGAACGGTCAGGAAAACGCTGTCACGGGCGCTTTCAATGGGCGTTCGCACTACCTGAGACTCTATATCCGCGTACAGAATGTTAAGAGAACTGAAAGCCGTAAAGTGATCAAAAAATTCCTTGGACACAGTACTGTTGAAATCAAAACTCAATCCCTCATAACCTGGAAAATCATCCCTTCTCATATTGAGGAGAAATGCGAGGCTTGAATTTCTACCGATCAGATGTGGCTGATCAAGTCTGACAAGCAGACCTCTGGTCAGCGATGAATAACCGGAAGTGACCTGCAGAGATCTTCCGCCGTCGAGAAAATTCCTCTGGTTCCAAGACATCTGTGCCCTTAAATTGTCTTCCGTAGCATATCCAAAGCCAAGTTTTATCGTTCCAAGCTTGCGCTCTGTAACTTCGTATGTTGTCTGAACTTCGAGTCGGTGCTCATCATATTCAATATCCACTATAACAGAGTTAAAAAGGCCGGTTTCAAAAATGTTCGACCGTGATTTATCAGTTTTCCCGAGGGAAAACTGATCTCCTTTTTCGTGCTCTACTTCCCTCTCAAGAAGCCTGGTTGCAATATTGGAATTACCCCTGAATATCAC
>JAPOSJ010000170.1 GCA_026709745.1 Candidatus Dadabacteria bacterium
TCTGTCAGGTTATAGATAAACTAAATCAATACCACCTAAATAATATTAAACACTCAAGGGTTTTTCAATGTTTTAAAGTTGGTGTTTTAATTCTTAGTCTTTTTCTTCCTTTATCCTTTCGAAAAGATTCTCTCCCTTCACAACGGATGTTCCCGGCTCAGTATGTCCCCAGTCCGTATTTTCGGCACTTACATCCGGAGATAGACCGATTTTCTCCCTGATGTTCTGTGCGGTCTCAGGCAGAAACGGATAGATAAGAACGGAAATCACCCTGATGCTCTCTGCAAGCGTCCAGAGCACGGTTCCAAGCCTTTTTTCATGTCCTTCCTGCTTTGCGAGCTTCCATGGAGCTTGGTTGTCAACGTACCTGTTTACAAGCGCTATGAATTCCCATATTCGGGAAAGTGCCCTGTTAAATGCAAGTTCCTCAAGATCGGAGTGCATCTGCAAGGCAGTCTCCCGGTAGGAATTTTCTATCTCTTTTTCACTTTCAGTAAATTCCAAAGGCCTGGGAATGGTGCCTTCAAGGTATCTCTCTATCATTCCCAGAGAGCGGCTCACGAGATTTCCGAGCCCATTAACGAGTTCCCCATTTACGCGGTTTACAAGTGATTTTTTCGAGTAGTCTCCATCCTGCCCGAAAGGTATTTCGCGAAGCAGAAAATAGCGGAATATCTCAGAACCGAATTCTTCAATTACTTGGTAGGGGTCAACCACGTTTCCAAGAGATTTTGACATCTTCTCACCCTCAACCGTCCACCATCCATGGGCGAATACGGTCCTCGGAAGCGGAAGTCCGGCGGACATCAGAAAAGCGGGCCAGTAAACGGCGTGGAACCTGAGAATGTCTTTTCCCACGAGGTGAATGTCAGCGGGCCAGAATCGCTCAAAATCACGGGTTTTACCAGGGAATCCCAGCGACGTAAGGTAATTGGTGAGAGCGTCGAACCAGACGTAGACCACATGTCCATTGGAATCGGGAACAGGGATTCCCCATGAAAAATTGGTCCTGCTTACGCTCAGGTCCCTTAGTCCCCCCTCCACGAAGGTTATGACCTCGTTTCTTCTGTAGTCGGGTTTTATGAACTCGGGATGTTCTCTGTAGTGACGAAGAAGGGGCTTCTGATATTCAGAGAGCCTGAAGAAGTAGCTTTGTTCCTTTATTTTTTCCAGCCTCGGGCGGTTTTTTTTCGGGAGCTTCATTATCTCCTCAAGCTGGGTTTCGGTTACGAAGGCCTCATTTCTCACGTCGTACCAGCCCTCATACTCATCAAGGTATATGTCGCCGCTTTTCTCAACAAGCTTCCATATTTCGGAGACTGCCTCATGGTGGCGTGTTTCCGTGGTTCTTATGAAGTCGGTGTTCGAGATGCCGAGGAGCTTCCAGAGTTCCTGGAACTTTACTACCACCCTGTCGGCAAGCTCTATAGGAGTTTCTCCGTTTGTCTCGGCAGTCTGCTCTATTTTTCTTCCGTGCTCGTCGGTTCCCGTTAGAAAATAGACCTCGTGTCCCGAAGCTGCCTTGTATCTGGCGATCGTGTCGGCCGCTATAGTTGTGTAGGCATGGCCGATATGAGGCACGTCGTTTACATAGTAAATCGGAGTTGTTACGTAGAACTGCTTTTTGTTCATCTGTTTTTATGGTCCGTTAACATGGAAATTGACAGAGATTAATAAAACACAACGGACAGGCATTTCAATTTTTTGCGCGTTGGATTCTCGACCGAGTATCGGAATTAGATGTGGATTGGGATTTCGAAAATGATGTCTTTAACGGGAAAGCTTCAGAAGAAGGTTCTCAAGAGAGATTTCGACATTTGCATTGTTCTCTGAAATCCGCTTCATTGTCTGCTCAAGAGCGGCGAATTTGTCCAAGAGTTCCGATACGTCTTTTTTCTTTGAATATTCGCTTAACTTCTCAAGCATGTCGGTGTTCACTATTTTCTCTTCTTCCCCCGAGATGCTGATCATCACAGAATCCCGAAGCCACGTCGAGAAAATGTCAAAAACCGTTTTCAGTTCTTCAGGCCCGCCGCTTTTTATGTCTTTACGTATCCTCTCCACTGAAGCAAAAAGGGTGAGCGGCTTGCCCGGGTCTAATGTCAGAAGGCAGTCTATGTATTCACTTCTCTTGCGAAGGTATTCCTCATCGGTACCAAGAGCCTTTGAGATGCTGCCTCCCGATATTCTCGATACAAGCTCGTGGTCGTTTTGTTCAGTCCAGTTTTTTTCCAGGAGTTCTTTTACCTGTGATGTTGCGAGGGTCTGGAACACCACCGACTGGCATCTTGATCTTATGGTTGGCATGAGCAGGTCCGCGAGAGTTGTTATGAGGATTATGACTGAGTTCGGCGGAGGCTCTTCAAGGGTTTTCAGAAAAGCGTTCTGAGCGTTGAAATTCATTCTCTGCGCCCCGTCCACTATAAAGACCTTGTACGGATTCTCATAAGGGGCCAAGTGAATAAGTCGTTCTATATCCTCTCTTACGTTATCCACTTTTATTGTTTTTTCGCCCGGATATTCAAACAGGAGCACGTCGGGGTTAAGTCCTTTCTCAGTTCTAACGCATGAAACGCATCCGCAATCCGTGTTCTGCATTTCGCCCTCGGTACAGTTTATTAGTTTCGCGAAATCTTTCGCCACAAGCTTCTTACCCACGCCCTCAGGTCCCGAGAAAAGGTATGCGTGCGAGATACGGTTTCTGCGCACAGAGTTTCTAAGAAATTCCTTCTGGGGTTCGTGTCCGATGATCTGTTGAAATCCCATGAGACTTTATCTTAACCTGTAAGGACGTCTTCCACGCACTGGAGGCTACTATTTAGTGTCTTTATGTGCTATTGATTCCTCAAGGAGCAGGGCAAGGTGGACCGGAACCGCTTCTGTGAAATGCGATAGCTGCTCAAGGCACGATATGCCAGTTACACATACTCTCTGTGATTCTCCGAGTTCTCTTATTTTCGGAAACAGTTCGCATTGCCCCATGGCCTTTGATATCTCGTAGTGCTCCTTTTCGTAACCGAAGCTCCCTGCCATACCGCAGCACCCAGCGTCGCTTGACCTTGCTTCGTATCCTAGACTCTTAAGGAGCGAGAGGGTTTTTCCGAAATCGCCGAGGGATCTTTCATGGCAGTGTCCGTGGACTAAAACATTCTGGTGCTTCTGTTTGCCATGGCAGCCTAGATTCTCCATTTGTGTGAAGACGAATTCAGAGATTGAGTGCGTGTCTGCAAGCAGGGACTCAAGGGATTTGCTGCCCGGTACAAGGTCTGTATATTCATCCCGAAACGAAGAGAGGCAGCTTGGTTCTGAGAACACAACCGGGATACCCTTTTGTGCATAAGCGCTTAGAAGTTCTATATTGTGAATCGCATTTTTCCTTGCTTCCTTGACCATGCCTGTGCTTAGAAACGGCCGACCGCAGCATTTTCTCCGTTTCTCAATAAGCACCTGGAATCCAAGGCTTTCAAGTACACTTGTAATGGCTTTTCCTATCTCGGGGTAGAAAAACTCAGACCAGGTGTCATGAAAATAGACCACCTGTTCTCCCTTCCCGGTATACTCCTTTTTTCCGCGGAACCATCTGCTGAAACTCTGTTCCGCCATCCGGGGTAGGGTTCTTTCCTCTGAAATTCCCACAAGGGAAAGTACCGCCCGTGAAAAAGAACCCTCGAGGGTGCGGTTAAAAGCCCGTGGAAGAGCACTTCGCACGGAACTTATACCGTGAACGTGGCCAAATATCCTGTCTCTCACAGTAAAACCTGTTTTTTTCTTGTACATGGCCAGAAACTCAGTCTTCATCTTGGCGACATCAACCCCTGAGGGACATTCGTTGCGGCACGCTTTGCATCCGACGCACAAGTCGAAAACACGGTGGAAATTATCGTTTCGGATCATTTCCCCGTCCATTTTGCCAAGAGTAAGTTCCCGAAGCAGGTTGGCGCGCGCCCTTGTCGAGTCACCTTCATCGAGGGTCGCTCTGTAGGAAGGACACATTATCCCTCCGGCTGTCTTTCTACAGACCCCCTGGCCGTTGCACATTGCCGCTGCTGCGCCAAGACCTCCTTCCCGCGACCAGTCAAAAAAGGTGGTGATACTGCCCTCCGGTTTTCCTGCTCTCAGGTTTTCTCGTGGATCCTCCCCGCGGACTACTTTCCCTGGGTTGAGTATCCCCCTAGGGTCAAAAATGTCTTTAAGCTTCCTCATTACGGAGTAAATTTCCTTTCCGAAAAGCTTCTCGTTAAAAGAGCTTCTCTGAAGGCCATCCCCGTGCTCGCCGCTCATAACTCCCGAGTAGCGCAGAGCAAGCTCAAGGGTACGTTCAGAGAGCGCCACCATGTCCGATATTCCTTTTTGCTCCCCGAGGTCGAGAAGGGGTCTTACGTGCAGGCATCCGGCGCTTGCGTGGCCATAGAATGCGGCCCTAAGACCGAACTCGTGAAGAAGCGAGATCAAATCCTTTGTGTAGCGGGCAAGATTCTCAGCAGGGACGGAAACATCTTCTATGCAGGGAACGGGTTTGAGGTTTCCCTTCTCGCTCATAAGAATTCCGAGCCCTGCCTTTCTTATATCCCAGATCTTCTTCTGTTCTTTTTCTCCAGTTACCGAAAAAGCGGTCATGGCCCCGAAAATGGATGTTGCGGACTTAGTCAGTTTTTCCGCACTATGGTCGGTCTCGGCTTTGTCGTCTCCCTGGAATTCGATCACCAAGATGGGTCCGGGCGTTCCGTCACATAGGGAGAGAGTGTCGCGGAACCCTTTTTTACTTTTTGCAAGGCCGATGAGCGTTGCGTCAATAAGTTCGA
>JAPOSJ010000107.1 GCA_026709745.1 Candidatus Dadabacteria bacterium
GTAAATGCAACACCCGAAGAAGTAGACTCCGTTCAGGTGATGTCGAAACTTTTGGTGGAAGAATATGGTTATCCCAAAGAGTTTATTCAAACCCATCCTCAATACAGGGTTAAATCCTCTCCTTCGGATAAAGACAAATCATATCCTGTTGATATTGCAATTTTCAATTCTTCTGAAAAAAAAGAGTCTACAATAGAAATAATTGTAGAATGCAAAAAAAGGGATAAAAAAGATGGAATAGATCAGCTTGAAGATTACCTTCGTTTTTCTCGTGCTAAGCTTGGAATTTGGTTTAACGGGGAAGAACGAGTTTTCAAGCAAAAAATTGAGAAGAAAGGAAAAATATATTTTTCGAATATTCCTAACATACCGAGGTATGGAGAGAGACTGGAGGATATAGGTCTTTACAAACGAAAAGATCTGAAAGTACCAAACAGTTTAAAGGTTGTTTTTAAGTCAATTCGTAATTATCTCGCCGGCAACGCTGTTGGAGCAACTCGTGATGAAGTTTTTGCTCAACAAATAATCAATCTGATTTTTTGCAAGATATATGATGAAAGATTTACCAGACCTGATGATATGGTTCAGTTCAGAGTGGGAGTTGATGAAAACGAATCAGAAGTGTCCAGTAGAATTAAAACTTTGTTTGAAGCTGTAAAGTCAAAATATAAAGAGGTTATAGAAGAAAATGACAATATAGACTTGGATGAAAGGACATTAGCTTATATCGTGGGAGAACTTCAGCATTATTGTTTAGTTGAGGCGGAAAGGGACGTTATTGCAGAAGCATTTGAGACATTTATTGATCATGCATTGAAAGGTGGGCAAGGTCAATTTTTTACGCCTAGAAATGTAGTCAGATTACTTGTTGAGATTGTTGACCCTTCACACGAGGATTTGATTATTGATCCAGCTTGCGGATCGGGTGGATTTCTTGTCGAATGTCTACGTTATATCTGGAATAAAATAGAGATAGAAGCCGAGGAATATGGTTGGACTGAAATGGCTACCTTAGAGGAGAAAAGAGCAGTTGCAATCAAAAATATATCCGGCATCGAGAAAGATAGTTTTTTAAGCAAAATCACTAAAGTCTACATGGCTCTTTTAGGTGATGGGAAAGGTGGTATCTTCTGTGAGGATAGTCTTTCTCCGCCTCAAGATTGGAAATCTACAACAAAGAGTTATATCGGACTGGAAAAGTATGATGTGGTTCTGACAAATCCTCCATTTGGAAAAGAGATAAGAATCACCGGGGAGGAAAAGTTACAGCAGTTTGATCTGGCTTATAAATGGGAAAAAAAACATAGCTCCTTTAAACGGAATAACAATCTTAGATCGTCAGCAAGACCAGAAATACTTTTTATTGAGCGAAGTTTACACCTTTTGAAGCCGGGGGGCATGATGGGAATCGTACTACCAGAAACGTTTTTCCATGCAACCCGATCCAAATACATAATGGCTTTTATGAAGAAGCACAATATAAAATGGATAATTGACCTTCCTCACAATACATTCAGACCACATAATAATGCCAAGTGTGTTGCAATAGTATTGCAGAAAGACAGACCACAAGATCAAATTGTAAACTTTGCTGTAGCAGAGCAAATGGGACATGATCATACGGGAAAAGATATGTTTCGGTTTGATGCCGTCCGTGAACAAGTGGATAAATCTCAGTTGTGGGATGATATTCCCTTAATATTAAAAGAAGTAAAAGAAGGTAAAAATGGGAAATACGTATTTTCTGAGACGTCTGATGACCTATCAAAACATGATGTTTATGTTCCAAGGTATTACTGGAAAGGAAAAGACGAAGAAGTCGAAAGAATGGCGGAAAAAAATCACATGCAATTGGTGCCTTTGCATACACTGATTGACGAAGGACTAATTTCGCATTTTGACGGTCATGGTTCTCCGCCCTCTGACTACAAGGGAAAAGGGAAATATCCTTATGTTAGAGTCAGTGATATTGTTAATTGGGAGGTTTATAAAAACCCTACCGCTAAAGTTCCTGAACACATCTTCTCCAATATGGTTACTGAGAATAAGAAAATTAAGGAAGGGGATGTGTTATATGTTAGGCGTGGAAGCTACAGAATAGGTAGTGTTGCGATTGCTTCGCCATTTGACACAGAATGCCTTTTGACCAGAGAGATATTAGTATTACGAAATTCAGACAGGGGGGGGGCAGTTCGATATGAACCCCTATTATCTGCTTTACTTGCTATCCCATCGAATAGTGCAGATGCAAACCTTCAATAAGGTTCTGATTGAAACCACATTGCCAAATATTGGCGATAGATGGCTTAATTTGAAGTTGCCTATACATGAGGATGAGAACAAAAGGGCAACTATAACTAAACAGGTCAAAAATGTAATCAGATCAAAATGGCACGCACTTAATTTACTGGAAGAACTGAAATTAGAATATGGAGAACTTGCTACATGAACAGAGGTATTAGTTAATGACCAAATCCAAAAATAAGTCTGACGGGCAAGCAAAGTGACCGAGAGGGCAGCCGGAAACAAGGATTATTCCCCGAATAGATATGACACCTGAAGATCTGGTAAAAGCCATCTTTCTTAATGAGGAAAAGGAGCGATTAGCTTGGCAGAAAATCAAGTTTCAAAAATAGCTTTTGTCTAAATTGTTTCTATAATTCCCCAAAGAAACCCCTTATCTCCATGTGTATTTCTCCCGGAGAAACAGTCGCTTCTATAACCTTGATTCTCGGAATTTTCTTCCCGATCAGATGCCTGTAGCCCTCATCCACCCTTCTGTGAAATTCAGATGACTCCTCATCCATTCTGTTTTTCTCCTTCTGACGGCCCTCAAGCCGCAGAAGCGCCTGCGGAACGGGTATGGAAAGAAAAAAAGTTATGTCGGGTTCAACACCGAGGCTTGAAGCCGTGGCCATGCGGTGGACTAGGTCGGGATCGATTTCTCTTCCCGAACCCTGGTAAGCCAGGGTCGAATCGTAGTACCTGTCGCATATGACTGTGTATCCATCCCTGAGTTTCGGCAGTATGAGTTCCCTTACGTGCTGGGCCCTGTCGGCACAGAAAAGGCAGAGTTCGGCGTAGGGGTCAATGCTGATATCCTTTCGGTCGAGAATCTCGGTTCTTATTAACTCTCCGAGCCTTCCCTCACCCGGTTCCCTAGTGAGAAACACCTTGTTCCCACTGCGGGAGAGATAATCGGCAAGCAGTTTCGCCTGAGTCGACTTCCCGCTTCCATCTACACCCTCAAACGTGATAAATTTTCTCATTACTCCATTCTCCAATAATGTCTTCAAGTCCTCGCAGCTTTCTCATATCTTCCAGGATTGCTACTGTGCCGAAACCACTTTGAAAACATACAAGGACCTAACCGCGACGTGAGATTCTATTTGCCACCACATGCTTTGCGCAGGTCTACGAACATACTCCATCAATTTTTACTGGTCACAGGGAAAAAGCCCTGTTATCCTGCGCAGTCCCTTGAGCTCCGCCGGGCTCAGATCCCGCCACGCCC
The DNA here is from genome assembly GCA_026709745.1 of Candidatus Dadabacteria bacterium. Classification (GTDB taxonomy): domain Bacteria; phylum Desulfobacterota_D; class UBA1144; order Nemesobacterales; family Nemesobacteraceae; genus Nemesobacter. Next base: position 3,515 of record JAPOSJ010000107.1, read on the forward strand.
CTTTTTCAAGTTTACCGAGGCTTATGTTTCCGCATGAAATCCTCTTAAGCCTAGTAACTCTGAGACCGAAAACCTCAAAATATTTTTTCACAAGATGCTTCTGCCCTTCGTGAAAGGAAATGCTAACCCGCGCCCGTCTCTCCGACACCCTGAGAACATTAACCGAATCAGGTATTACAAACCGTTTTTCAATATCCGCTCCGTCCTGAAGAACGGTTTCAAGGTTCTCCGGCACATCACCTGAAACCTGTGCAAAGTAAGTCTTTACCACCTTGTACCTGGGGTGATGTATTCTGTTTGCGAGTTCCCCATCATTTGTGAGAAGCAGAAGTCCCTCGGAGTCATAGTCAAGCCTTCCGACAGGATAAACCCTCTGCTCTATATCCCCAAGAAAGGAAGTTATCGTTTTCTTTCCATCTTCAAGGGACTTAAGGGAAGTAAGATAAAAAGGGGGCTTGTTAAGCATCAAGTACCTTTTTGTTTCCTTCCTGAGGGGTTTTCCGTCAAGAGCAACTGCGTCGGCAGATTCATCAATAACAGAACCCAAAGTACAGACAACCTCTCCGTTTACGGTTACCCGCCCCGCCTTTATAAGGTTGTCCGCTTTTCTTCTTGACGTTACTCCGCACTCGGAGAGAAATCTGTTAAGCCTCATTATAATCAGACCGTTAATCCCTGATCAAAACAACTCTACAAGCAAAGCTAACTTGCCTTACTGCTGAGGTCCCATAATTATGACAACGGTATACTGTGCGGCAAGACTGAGAAGCTTTGTTTCTATTGTGCCACATTATCATGCTTTACAATTACGGAATATATCTCCTGATTTGTAAAGTCTCCGCATAGACGCATTTAGGGCTTGGGCAAGTTTTTTTCTAAAAACTTCAGCGGTTCATCCGGTTGTCAATCAGGTTCTCAACTACAGATGGGTCCGCAAGAGTTGAAGTGTCGCCAAGATCAGAGTACTCGTTGGCGGCGATACGGCGCAGAATCCGGCGCATGATCTTGCCAGAGCGGGTTTTAGGAAGACCGGGAGCCCACTGTATAAGATCGGGAGAGGCAATCGGCCCTATCTCCTTTCTCACCCACTTAACTAACTCGCCGTGAAGTTCTTCTGAAGGCTTGGAATCAGCGTTAAGTGTCACGTACGCATAGATGCCCTGACCCTTTATCTCGTGCGGATATCCTACCACGGCTGCCTCCGCGACGCTTTGGTGTGACACTAAGGCACTTTCCACCTCGGCTGTGAG
>JAPOSJ010000026.1:0-2341 GCA_026709745.1 Candidatus Dadabacteria bacterium
CATTTCTTCCGTTATAAACATAATAACGAAGCGCGGAAGCGGAAATATGAAAAGGGAATGTTCACTTGCCCTGGGCTTCCGGGCCGAGGATGCGATAATCTTCGAGAACTCATCAATCATATCGGGCAGCTTGAAAAAACTCAGCTACTTTATCTCTCATCAGAGGATCATGGATGAGGGAATCTTGGAGATAAACAATGATTATAAAAACAACAATTTCACCGCAAATCTGAACCTCGAGGTAAACGACGATCTTAATCTCTCCCTTTTCTCCATATACAGAGATTCAGATTTTGAATTCCCGACCGGAAGCGGTGGTGACAGATTTGGCCCGCTTGACCCGGATTCTGGCACCAAGGAAAAATCTCTCGTTACGGGTTTTGATGTCGTGTTCTCCCCAACTGAGTGGTGGGAGAACACTCTTAAGATCGGTTATACAAGATTTGACAGGGAAAACTATGACGGACCAGCGGAACCCGAGGGATCATTCGGAGTATCAACCCCCTACGAGCCTCTCGATAAAAGAGTATCGGTTGAATACGGCTCCAGCTTTTTCATTGACTTTGACCAGATCTCAACCATAACTTCAGGCGGTGTTGAATACGAAAAGGAAAACTTTGAGGCGGATCCTCTTGACAAATCAAGAGAAAACTACGCCTTCTACACTCAGACCCACGTTGATCTGCTGAGGACGCTCTTTGTGACAACCGGCATAAGGTATGACGATAACGAAGCCTCCGGAGGCAAGTGGAGTCCAAGTGTTTTTGCCAGATGGAAAATCGGGCAGAGTGGAACCGAGATAAGGGGAGGGGCAAGCAGGGGAATCAAGGAAGCGAACTTCTTTGAAAATTTCTCCGAATCTGAATTTGCACTTGGCAATCCAAATCTCAAACCCGAGGAAGCACTAACCACAGAAATAGGCGCAAAGCAGCGTCTGCTCGACGGCGCAGTTGAACTTGATCTTTCCTTTTTTCGCAATAAGTTCAAAAACATGATCGCCTACAGTGGCACCCCGTTTGAAAACGGAACCAACTACGAGAACATAAGCCGGACCGAGTCAAAGGGAGTCGAAGGCGTAATCAGCTTGTATCCGAATGACAGCCTGAGCCTAAGTGCCGGCTATACGTACACCGATGCGGAGGTAACTGACGACGGTGGAGCGGGGAGCGTAAGTTTTGAAAAAGGGAAAAAGCTAATACGGATACCTGAACACTCGTTCTCTTTTAACGCGGGTTATTCAAAAAATGCTTTTGACCTCAGCCTTTCAGGAAACTACGTAGGCAGCAGGGACGACGTCAACTGGAGCATGTTTCCAGGCACCAGAGTTAAAAACGATTCTTTCTTCATTGTTGATGCCGCGGCTTCCTATGAAATCAGCGTGAAAAAGCTTGTTGAAAAAATCAGGCTGTTTTCAAGGGTAAATAACCTGTTCAACAAGGATTATGAAGATGTCTTCGGTTTTTCATCCCCAGGGTTCAGCATCATTTCAGGAATATCTGCGGTTCGTTAGCAATCCAGCAGATTTCAGGAAGCTGCCTTTACGCAAGGAATCGAGGTTAATCAAAGTTGGCTTGGGTAGCGATTCGGGTACGTGGGCAGCTTCATGTCATGCTGGAACATCTGTCATCTGAACTCAGGAATTACCCTGTTTCCGAAAAGCTGAATCGAGCGTGCTATGACTTCCGCAGGGGCTTGGGGAAACACCATTCTGCACATTATGTTTTGTATTCCCGTTTTCTGTCCGTATTTTCTTACTTCTTCGGCACAGTGCTCGGGAGTGCCGATCATGAAACGGTCTTCCGCCATGTATTCAAAAAAAGGATCATCCGGGTCTGTTATGTTCTTGCCGCGTATCACTATTTTGACCCCGAGGCTAAGGTAGAACCTGTACATGTTTATTATGTACTCGGTCCCGCCTACAGTAGCTTCTTCCATAGTTTCATGCACATAGGTTTCCCGAAGCAGAATATGTTCTGCTGCAGCCGGATCGCGGTCAGCCTTCTCGGCCTCGTCGTTATACCAGCCGAGCGTATCCATTATCATGGGGACCGTCCTTCCCGGACCGATAAGAAGCGGGTATCCAAGTCGGCCTGCGCGTCTTACGGCAGGCTCCTCGAAGGCTCCTATATATATGGGTATGGGTCTTTGAACAGGCTTGGGCGTAACATCTATGTTTGAAAAACTGAACCTCTTGCTCTCGTGGGAAAAAGGACCATCCTGCCAGCATTTCTCGATTATCTTTATTCCTTCCTCGATTCTAGAGGGTCTTTGCGTCATCGGAACGCCGAACCCTTCGAATTCCTCTTTTCTGTATCCTATCGCGACCCCCAGATCGAATCTT
>JAPOSJ010000026.1:2351-4743 GCA_026709745.1 Candidatus Dadabacteria bacterium
GCCGGAAATAAGATCGACCGTGGCAGCATCTTCAGCCACTCTCACTGGGTTATGGAGGGTTAGTATGAGAGCACCGGTGCCTATTCTCACCCTTTCCGTAACAGCTGCCATTGCCGCAGCCATCCCGAGGGGCGAAGAGCAGTATCCGTCCTCAAGAAAGTGGTGTTCGGAAAGCCAAACAGAATCAAAATTCACTGCCTCGGCAAGACGTACATGATCAAGCGAGTTTCTGTACAGTTCTGCATGACCGTAATCAATATCCTTGTGGGTCTGCATGCTGAATAGTCCGATGCCAAATTTCATCTCACACCTCCTAGATAAAGTCCAGATTGTTTGCGTTTAGGAAGCAAATCAACCATAATTTTACCGTGACAATTGTATAGTTCCAAAACTATCCGGGAGGTGCCACAAAATGGGAAAAGAAATAAAATTCGGGCTATCCGCCCCGATGCCGGGAGCCGATGTTGAAGGGCTCGTAAGTTTCTCGATAAAAGCCGACCAGCTTGGATTTGACACAATATGGTATCCAGACCATCTGCTTTTCGTGGCCCCGGGAGCCATAGCGCCTGAGGCGTGGACCGTGGCCGCTGCAGCGTCTATGAAAACGGAAAACATAGCTTTGGGAACAGTTTCTGATCCTCACAGGATGCATCCCGCTGTTTTTGCCCAGAGACTCGCGACCGTTGACCAGCTTTCAAAGGGTAGGGTAGTACTGACCCTCGGAGTTGGGGAATCGATGAATCTCGACGCATTCGGAATCGAGTGGAAAAAACCCCTTTCGAAACTAAGAGAGTCAATAGAAGTCATGGAACTTCTTTGGGAAACAGACGAGCCTGTGGATTTTGATGGAGAGTTCTACAAGCTTGAGAAGGCATTTCTGCAGATAAAACCCTACGAGAGAAACAAAATACCATTTTACATGGCTACCCACACACCCAAGGGACTTCAGCTTACGGGAGAAAAGTGCGACGGATGGCTGCCGATAGATCTCAACCCCGATCTCTATTCAGGTTACCTCAGTGAGATAAAGGCGGCGGCGGATAACGTGGGGAGATCGCTTGACGACGGTTTTGACCCAGCGCTTTGGGTATTCACATCTCTTGGAGAAAACATCGATGCAGCCTATGAATCACTCACACCTTTTAAATACGTGCTGGTTATGCAGGACCAGCTGCTGAAGGCCGGATATGATGTTAAGATACCCGAAGAATATAAAGGCCTTAACTACTTCAACATAGTGCCCACAGATGATGAAGGAAGGCAGAGGTTCAGACAGCTTGGAGAGATTTTTCCCAGAGAGGCCATACTTGATTTCACAATTACGGGATCGAAAAAAGACTGTATACAGAAAATCGAGAAGTTCATAGATGCTGGTGTAAGGAATTTCGTTCTGTTTTACAGATTCAGCCCCGATCCGGACCTAGCACTTGAAACTTACTCAAAAGAGATAATTCCTTACTTCAAATCGTAATTATGCAATATGGACTTCAAGATCTCGCTTGCTATGTGCGCAGTTACACGATTGTCAGGCTGAACTTTATTTAGGCAAAACGGCATCATATTGATCAGTAATAGCAGGCCGCAAATTCAACCTGCACCTGTATTGCGAACAATTTAGGTAGGCCTTTCTGCATGTACTCAACAAACCCCGAGTCTTCAGCGCTCGCTGGATGTAGAATGATTCACAAACTCGACTCTGCTGAAATAAAGAAAATTGAGTCGGTCGGGTTCAAGTCCCTTAACGTACGGTTTGATCATGTTCTGCTGAACTGAGTTAAGGTAAGGGACTATGGCTACCCCTGTTTCCGTCAGAATTTTCTGGGCTCTATCATACAGATTCGCCCTTTGCCCACGGTCAAGAGTTCCGGCGGCCGTCTCCACCAGCCAGTCGTACTCAGGATCACACCAGCCGGTGCGATTATTCCCGCTTCCGCATTCAAAAAGGTTCATAAAGTTATGGGGATCTGGGAAATCCGCCTGCCATCCAGCCCTGAATACGGGCGGAGGATCGTTTCTGAGCGTACTTAGATAGACAGCCCACTCTTGGTTGACAAGCCTGACCGAAATGCCCAGATGCTCTTTCCACATGCTCTGGAAAGCTTCAGCTACAATTCTGTTGTTGCCAGTATCAGGATAAAGAAAAGAGGTCTGCGGGAAATTCTTGCCATCGGGATAGCCTGCTTTCTTAAGAAATTTCCTCGCCTCGATTGGATTAAATGAAAGGCCGATAAGGGGATTGTGGGCAAGCATGTCAATTGGAATCCATGAAGTTACTGGTACTCCCGCACCTTGGAGCAGTCCCGAGAGGCTTTTTCTGTCTATAGAACTTGCAAAAGCCTTTCTCACCAAGGGATTGTCAAAAGGTTTTTTTTGTGTGTTAAAACCTATGTAG
>JAPOSJ010000223.1 GCA_026709745.1 Candidatus Dadabacteria bacterium
AACAAATCGTAAAGATAGCTTGGTCAATTTTAGCGAGTATTCAATCTGATGTATCAGAAGTTGTCTAGATTTCCGAATTTACTCATTTTATTCTTTCTCATATTGGGGACAAATTAAGTTTGCTGAATTTTTTCCCGATCTGATCTCCTGCAACAATTCCAATTATAGTCACCTATAGCTGCTGGTATTGTAAACGGTGTGGCGACTGATATTCCAAAAATTGCTCCTGCTACACCTAGAGAACTGGCTATCTAATCCTCCACCTAACATACCAATAATTCCCACAATACACTTATCCTTTCTTTCTCTTGGTGAAAACCAATCAGATTAGCACAGTGTCGGCACTGAGTCTTGACTCTCTGGTTCGGCATAGCAAATTTCTTCGGTTTGTAGATTACCTTGTTTTGTTCTTAAGCTCTATCCCCGGATGTCAGGGTTTCAGAAGAGTTGTCACTTTTTTTGAATTTTCGTATAAATATCTCTGGGCAAATCAAACTGACTCAGTCAGTGAGAGTACTTAATCTTCGGGGCATCTGGTTCCATGTCTTGCCGTCAAGTGTTCTGCCGGTGCATTTCTTGAACACTCCTCCCCATTACTTGAAGAAAGAGGCTCTGTTTTGCTGGTGGTTATCACGAATTTCCTTGACTCATTTAGCTTCCATAGGCCTTGACCTAGGCCCCGACTCCTACCCAGTCAATGTTGTCCAGATCAATTTGATAGAGTAGTCCCAGCAGCAGTTCAAGGGAGAGAAATTTCACTCTGGCGTGCGTATTTTTAAGCTCGTCTAGGCGGGCAGCTTACTTCTTGGATTCAATACTGCCACCAAATCATATGTTTGGAGTCTAGGTGAGGCTCGTGGAGAGTTCTCTGAATCTCTTCGGCTGTTTAGTGAGCACCTAGAATCTGTGTGCGTTGTTTCAGCCGCGTTCATAACACTGAAGACGGATTCAATAAATTCAGGAGGAACAGATTTGTGGAACAGGTCACTTATCGAGTTCACGAACATGAGTCTCGGTTTTTTCCATTCCAATGGCCTTGAGATGTGCAGACATGCGTTTTGCGTAACAGTGCTTGCAAGCCGTCGCTTTGAGCACCCCGTCACTGGGCTCCAGGTGATTTCCGTCCATTCAATAGCTGATTTCGTTCACATCGTTACATGTTTTTTTAGAATATGTTTCGCGATTCCTTTCGCGAGATCTCGGTATATGAAAAAGTCAGGCAACGGGTATCAGAACAGATAGAAGTTTAGCCAAAACCACTCACAGCAAGCTCGGGAGCACGTCGGCATTATACCTGTTAGCTTAATATTCTTTTCCGCTTTATGATAAGATATTGTTATAAACAAAGGGACAAGGAGGTAAAAATATGTGGGAGATGCTTAAACTTTTTTGGAATATCTTTGCTTTGGCTTTGATGATTATCACATTACCAGCAGCCTTTTTCTTTGGCATGATTTTTGACCTTACGATTAAAGACGCGTGTAAATTTCCAAAAGACCCTCAATAGCTAAAGTTGGAGCAAAATTACATTAGCAACCATTCTTGAAAAATACGGAACACATGAAAAAAGCATAGCTTTTCTTGAATCGGTCAGATGGGCTAAAATTGTCTTTTGCCCTTAGGGGGTTTTGCAAGGAGTAGAACACCAGTTGTGATGTAAAGTCAGCTTCACCGCTATTCTCAGGCTAGGCTGCCTAGTGTTTAATGAGGTTATCCTTACCACTGACATGCTTGGGAAAACCCTTTGGAGAATAAGGTACATCCTGCACAGAATCATTAGCCCAGAGGAAAGCAAATTTCTCCCCAACTTTTTCTTCAAGAGATGTCAGAAAATCTGTTGCTGCCTGCTGCGTTTTTTGGCGAAGAATGTAAGAGGAAAGGTTAGAGGCTGCATTTTCCCCGGCCGGGCCAAATACATCGCGTGTACCGTCCTCACCTGTAAGATTGAAGGTATGACTTATGATTTTCCAACCATCCTTTCCCTTTTGAAGCTTATAGAGATAATCGCCAGATGCTTGCCAGAAAAGACTTTCACATAGTGATCTGCAACAATATCGGCTGTTGCTGCGGCTTTATCGCTATTAACCTCAACAGAGAGAGGTATTTAAAACTTCATGCTGTGTAGGATCAAAACCTAGAAGCATGGCGGCTTCGGAATGGACAAGCAGTATCGGCTTTTTCTGAATGTCAACTGTTTTCAAGGCGTCATAAGTCAACCAATTATCCTATGAAGCTACATTGAACTTGTTATCATATTCAGGAATAAAACCACGGTTTTATTCCGTGTAATATGGACCTTGGTACATCACAGCATTTTTATTAGTCAGGCTTGCTGCTTCAAGATGAACAGGCACATTTGATGCTTCAGCATCTTTTGCGGATTTAATCAGACTTTTTACACTTTCTTTGCCTCCATAGACTGCTTCAACAATAGCAGCCTTGTGTAACCATGGCGCAACCAAGGCCAAAGATTTAAATCTAACTTGTTTTTTTATAGTAGCATCTGCATTGTTCAGAGTTATTAGTGTTACTGCACGATCACGACAGTTTTTGTCAGTAACTTCTTCATCGGATATCTCCTCACGTTTTGAAATCTTAGAATTCCCCAATATATCGCTCACTAACACTTTTTCATTTCAGATGCTCGGGAAGTCTGAACGCATTTACGGCAAGTAGTTTTTCCGCAACAGGAAAACTCTGACGTGTACGACACAGCACCATAACGGGCCATACCGCCCTCTCTCCCAGCAGTTCGTGAACCTTGAGCATCTGGGCAAAGTCGCGTGACGTCGGAATCTCCTTCCATTTTGCCTCTGCCAGATGGAGACGGCCGTCTTTCTCAATAATGAAATCCGTTTCGCGCGACTGGTCCCTGTAGTGCCATATGGTTGCCTGCGGGGCCGAAAGAGAAAGGTGTTTTCGCAGTTCGCCAAAAACAAAAGCTTCCCATATTGCTCCTACCAGATAGCTTCCTGTGACCGCTTGTCCGCTAAGCCCAAGGAGAAAACACAGTAGCCCCACGTCATAAAAAAAATCTTGGGAGTTTTCGCAAGACGTTTCCCGAGATTCATAAACCATGGTTCAAGCAACGTAATTTGATTGGATGCCACAAGCACACTGAGCCACTTGTCTGCGGTTTTGCTGTTTATTCCGGTTTCCTTGGCAAGTTCTGACTTGTTAAGCAACTGACCGCTGCGAAGAGCCAGGGCGCGCATGAAGCGGTCAAAGTCCCGAAGCGACGAAACATTTAAAAGCTGGCGCACGTCGCGCTCAAGATAAGTTGCCTGATAGCTGCTGAAATAATCCGCGGGCCTGATAACCGTATCCTTCCATAGCTGCGGCATAAACCCGCGGCCCAGGATCCCGGCTGTCCCCTCACTTTCTTCCAGCTGGGAAAATACGGTTCCCAGTTCCCGGATCGTAAGCCCTTCCAGTTCAAGCACGCCGCAGCGGCCCGCAAGAGACTCAGATGCCCCCTGCATCAGGCTGAACTTCTGTGACCCGGTCAGAATGAATCGTCCGTTCATTTCCCTGTTCCTGTCTATTTCAACCTTGAGATAGCGAAACAGCTTGGGTGCGTACTGAACCTCATCCACAAGCAGCGGCGCGGGATGACGTGCGAGAAAGGACTGAGGATCCTCTTCAGCCAGTTGCGCCTCTGCGGGAAGATCTAGGCTTAAGTAGCTGTAATCCCCGAACAGTTTTGTCAGCAGGGTCGTCTTGCCCGTCTGGCGAGCGCCCGTAACTATAACAGCCGGAAAGTGTTTCGCCATGCGCCTGACTGCTGCGGCTTTTTCCCTTCGAAACTCATTATCTGACATATTAAGTATTTAAACTCTGTTATTTATGGGTTTAGAATGGCTAAATTGTCGAACTCTTTCAAGGGCAGAATGATCAGAAACGGACAATCAGTGGAATATTTATCCTTAGATAGTGCAATATTCGCACTTTAAAATGATTTCATCGCACGTGCGAAAATATGTCCAGCGCAGTTGTCTTGAGGAGGAACAATTAAGAATGATTGATGCGAAACGGCTTGGAAGCCGATTGCGTAAGGTCAGAGAACTCTGCAGTCTCAGTTAAGAGGCTGTTGCCCATAAACTTCAACTGCCTCGTACTGCATTAACTAACATAGAGAACGGCAATCGAAGGGTATCTATCTTTGAACTTACTAAATTAGCCGAAATCTACAAATGTTCCCCGTCTTTCTTTCTTGAAAAAAGCGAAGAACCGCAGGCCGAAGATATTATGATTGTTCTCCATAGGGTGCTTCCTGAAAAAATGAACGATTCGGAGAACAGGTCTTCCGTAAGACGTATTGTAGACCTGTATCGAGAGGGTACGGATCTGCTGAAAATACTTGATCGAGATGAATATGCAGGAATCCCGAATTATGCTGCCGAGATCAAATCAGCATCCATTGCCATCAGGCATGGGAAAAGGGTTGCTTATGAAGAACGTTGTCGGCTCTGCCTTGGCGACGCACCGATTCGTGACATTGCGGAACTGCTGAGCGAACAGGCAATCTGGACGGCGGCTGATCTTCGGGACAGCATGTCCGGTTTGTTTATTCATAATCAGTCGACCGGTTTCGCGGTTCTGGTTAATGCAGGCCATGGACTGGAGCGTCGACGTTTTTCTTATGCTCATGAGTATGCCCATGTCCTTTTTGACCGTGAGCAGTTGGTTAGAATGACTCTGCAGAAAAATTCTTCTGAACTTGCAG
>JAPOSJ010000244.1 GCA_026709745.1 Candidatus Dadabacteria bacterium
TCTAAGGTAGAATCCTTGCGTTATGGGAAAGAAAATCGTAGTAGCTATGAGCGGAGGGGTAGACAGTGCGACCACCGCCGCCCTTCTTAAGTCCCAAGGGCATGAAGTCATAGGAGTGACAATGCAGCTATGGGATTACGGAGAGAGCGAGGGAGGGTGCTGTTCCGCGGATGAGGTCTGCGATGCGAGAAGAGTCGCGTACGAGATAGGCATACCCCACTACGTGGTGAACTACATGGATTCTTTCAAGGAGCTTGTAGTCTCTGATTTTGTAAGCAAATACGATTCGGGAGAAACTCCCATACCCTGCGTGCTCTGCAACCAGTTCATGAAGTTTGACTTCCTCCTGAAGCGAGCCCTTGAGCTTGACGCGGATTTTCTAGCCACTGGCCACTACGCAAGGATATCCCGAAGCACTGAAACCGGCGAGTACTCCCTTGAGCGTGCAGTTGATCCCGCCAAGGATCAGTCTTACTTTCTCTTCACTCTGGGCCAGAGAGAACTTCAAAAGCTCATTTTCCCCTTGGGGGACAAGACGAAAACCGAGGTGAGAAAAATTGCCGAGAGCATGGGACTCAGGGTGGCCACAAAGGCCGAGAGCATGGGACTCTGCTTCATCACGGGAGACGGCTACAGAGAATTCCTTGAGCCTTACCTTAAGAGGGGCAAGATAGAGGGAGACATAGTGAACATGGAGGGACGCCCCATCGCCAAGCACAGGGGAATCGCATCCTTTACCATCGGGCAGAGACGCGGACTCGGTTTCGCGAAAGGAAAGCCCATGTATGTTGTCGGTATTGACGCGGAGAGAAACGAGGTAAGGGTCGGAGAGGAAAAGGACCTGTACAGCAGTTCCCTCGCCGCGGGAAATCTCTCTTGGGTAAGCGGAACTCCCAAAGGAGAGATTGAGGTATGCTCCAAGATAAGGTACCGCCATGGCGCAGTTCCTTCCAAGTTGATTATCAAAGATGACGGGGAGGCAGTGGTCAGTTTCTCTGAACCGCAGAAGGCCATAACGCCCGGCCAAGCAATCGTTTTCTACAGAAATGAAGTCGTCATGGGCGGTGGATGGATCAAAGGAGCACACTTGCAGTGAAAAAAATTTCAGTTGTAACACTTGGGTGCAAAGTGAACCAGTACGACACGGCCGCCCTGCTCAACCATCTGCCATCCTCCGAGTTTACAAAGAACAAAAAATTCGATGAACCCGCTGACGTGTATGTAATAGACACCTGCACCGTCACACACAAGGCGGATTCGGAAGCGAGAAACTATATATACAGGGCAAAAAGATCAAATCCCCGCGGCGTGGTGATAGTGACTGGCTGCTACGCACAGGTCTCCCCCGATCAACTCTCAGACATGGAGCAAGTCGACTACGTAATCGGAAATTCTCACAAGTTCTCATCCCTACTTGGAGTCATACGCCGGGGAGTGGTCCAGAGCGAGCCGAAAGTCTTGATATCCAATATCTTCAAAGAGAAAAAAAGGGAATTCGACACCCCGGATATCAGGTTCTTTCCCGACAGGACAAGGGCGTTTCTCAAGGTGCAAGACGGGTGCAACTACGCCTGCACGTTCTGCGTTATACCGAGGGCGCGTGGGCGATCCCGCAGCCTTGAGGCTGATGAAGTTGTCTCCCGGCTTAGAACTCTTGCGGACGCGGGATACAGAGAAGTAGTCCTAACTGGCGTTCACCTGGCAAGTTACGGAAGAGATATAGGTTCTGACCTAGTCGGGCTGCTCGGAAAGATTGAGCAATCCGGGGCGGTACGCAGAATAAGACTGAGCTCGCTTGATCCTGCGGATACCACGAAAGAATTAATCAGTTTTGTCTCGGGATCAGAGACTGTCTGCCCAAGCTTCCACGTAGCGCTTCAAAGCGGAGATAGAGAAGTCCTCAGAAAAATGAGAAGAAGATACAGCCCCGAGCAGTTCCTTGAGTGCACCAACACTATACGCAGCGTTCTGCCGGAGGCCTCAATCGGTACAGATATAATGGTCGGATTTCCTGGGGAAACACAGGAACAGTTTGAAAATTCCTGTGACGTCGCGGCCTCTTCAGAACTTACCTATTTCCATGTGTTTCCCTATTCAATAAGGAAAATGACCCCGGCCGCCAATATGAAAGATCAGATTCCCCCGCAGGTGAAAAAGCAAAGAGCCGCGGAGCTTCGCACGCTTGGAAAAACGAAGAAAGAAAACTTCTACAGGACGTTCATAGGCAAAACCCTTGACGCCATTGTCGAGAGCAAATCAAACTGCACCACGGAAAACTACATAAATGTGAAGCTGATTGAAGGCAGTATCAATACTGGAGCAGAAATAAAGGTAAAAATAGAGGATGTAAAGAATGAAGCCGCCTATGCTACCGCTGTCTGAACCACCATCCTGAAGCTATCCTACTTTTTCAAATCCATCCCTGAGCAAAAATCTTTATATCCTCCGTTCAGTAAAGATTGGTTTTGAGGTTAAAACAGCTCCCTATATCGCCAAATTTGACCTGATCGGCTTTTGCCGTGAGCTGGCAAAGTATTCAAAGATTTGAAGGTTATCACTTGTACCCTTGGGCAACTATATAGTATACTTCGTAGAAAAAATATAGGGGGGGGGGGTCCCATAATGAAGAAATTACTCATACTTTTTTCCTTTCTGTTTTTATTGCCAGTGGCAGCCGAAGCAAAACCGACAGCTGCGGAGCTTCAAAGTCAAATTGAAGCACTAGAAAAGAAAGTCAAAAAAATAAAAGGGTACCATCAGAAGAGATTATCAAATCTCGAGAGAGAGGTTTCGAACTGTATTAATTTAAACTTAGAAGGTGTAGAGTTCTATTCCAGTTGGAAATGCGTGGACAAAGCCGAGTTGTATTTAGGAGAACAACAAGTACCAATATGTTCAAAATCATCTCGCGGAAAAGTAACTGTTGCTACGGGAAATGCAGGACCGGGTACTAAGCAATACTTAATTCTTGGAAAAAATTCCGAAATAGTAATTACATTGCAATCGCAAGGAACTAAGTTTGGGATTCTTGGTTCAATAGGAAATGGGGTAGGTTCGGGGAATGGCAGTTTTGTACAGTATTACTACGGGAACAGTAGACCCTCAGGTCTCACTCCTCTTGGCGTTTACTACAATGACAAAATTTACCGCTCTCGTCTTGAGCTTATGGGTTCAGAAGCAGATAGCTACATTAACAATACGTTAGCTCCCGCCCTGCATAAACGCATAGACCAGATCATTGATGGTAGTTGGGAGAGTAGGTGTGAGTGAGTGAAGTTCTTTAAGCAGATGATCCCCAAGTCAGGTGATCATCACCCCATTTAAGCCGGTCTTCTCCCCAAAGGAGCAGATCGGCTTCTCTTTCAACCACAAGATTTCCTGTGCCTGCAAAGCCGACTAAACCCGCCCCTACTATCTCATCACTTCCTTGTGCGCTAAGCCCATTCAGTTTCTCTGATCTCATGCGGGCGGAAAAATCCATAATCAGGACTAAACTTGCCTAAGAACATAACTATGTGCACTTCAAAAAGATCTTCTGCCCACTCTAGGACTTTGTAAACTTGATAAACTTCTTTTCTGCTATTGTCTGCAGTAGGCGCAAATTGAACGGTATCTCCCTGGTTATTTGCTCCATTCGTAGCGACAAACCACTCGGAGCAATACATCACTTTAATGCTGGTTTGCATAACACCTAGATCTACAAGCGTCCGCGCCCTGCCTTCATGGCCGGGAACGATCAAACAGTGCAGCTCTCCAAAATCGACAAGTTCTTCTTCCCACTCGCCATACTTGTTACGTTTGCCGACTCGGCCGGTGTACTTCACTTCAGATTCGCAACTGATCTGGGGACCCCGTGGGAGGATACAAAGGGGGGATAAACCCGCTTTTTTTCTCCGAAAAAGTCTTAATTTCCAGCAAGTTACAAGATTAAGATGGCGGAGAGAGTGGGATTCGAACCCACGAAGGGGCTTTCACCCCTTACTCGATTAGCAATCGAGCGCCTTCGACCACTCGGCCACCTCTCCCCGCTCGGTAAAGAAATGATAACTTAGGGGAAACCAGAGTCAAAACTCTGCATCTTCCCACTTTTTTTAACTCTTAGCTGAAAAAATCTCAAGAATTAGCAGAATATCTTCTGCCTTATTTTCAACGGTGCAATTTGTCCCGTTTTCAAGAAAAATTGTTTGCCCCGGGTCAAGCTCATCGTCGTCCTCTTCACCAATAATAAGGGCTTGTCCCTCAAGAACCAGCAGTTGCAGATTTTCAGAAGGAATATTTTCCGTCCTTAATGATTTGCCGGGAAAAACTGTTGTTTTCATTACTCTCGAGAACTTTCCTTTCTCAATTTCCTCCCTGCCACCCCAGGGGTAGTGAACCATTTTCGGACGGTCTGCCTCGTCCCTCCCCCGCTCTCTTAACTCCTTCACAAACTCCCTCGCCTCATTCGAGTGGTCAAGATCGGAAACAAAAACGGCATCAGCGGTTTCAATCACTGCAACGTTGCGAAGACCAGATACGCAGACAAGCCTTGAACCACTTTTTACAATGGAACCTTCCGTGCCCCTGAGGATTACGTCTCCTTCCTTCAGATTGCCCTCGGAATCTTTCGGGAAAAACTCATAGAAAAGATGATATGTCTTCGAAAGCCAACCTCGCCGATTGAAAAGCCCTTCGTGCAATTTG
>JAPOSJ010000155.1 GCA_026709745.1 Candidatus Dadabacteria bacterium
CAAAGGATATGCAGTCATTAAAAAAATAAGGCACTGGTCAACTGATAACTACACACGTGTAGTAATAGAGACTGACAAGGAGATAAAGTACACATCCAGAATGCTCCGTCCCGATCCCAATCTCAAGACCCCTCCCCGCCTGTACGTGGATCTTGAGAAAACCGTCCTTTCAGATTCGATCAATGTAGAACCCATAACAAAGGGACTTCTCGAGAAGATAAGTTTTGCGAGTAACCGCCCTGGGGTATCGCGCATTGTGCTCTACATAAAGGACCTTGAAGATCACAAGGTTTTTTTGCTGAAAAAATCGAAAAAGAACCCCTCTTTCCGGCTCGTTATGGATATAAAGGGGCGGGGAGCCGTCCCGGAGAAAATATTCGCAAAAGATGCTCCTTCATACGGTGGACAGAAGCCCTCTGTTGTATCCAGAACTCCTAAAGGAAGCATAGAGAGTCTAAAGCAGGCACTAGGACTTAAGGTAAGAACTGTAGTGATTGATCCGGGTCACGGAGGACATGATCCAGGAGCCATAGGCCCAAGTGGCCTCAAGGAAAAGGATATAAATCTCAAGATAGCCAAGAGATTAAGGGAGAGATTAGTCTTAGAGGGAAAGAGCTTTGGCATAGAAAACGTCTACCTTACCAGAAGCACTGACAAGTTCATTCCCCTTGAGGAACGTACAGCAATAGCTAAAAAAAGAAAGGCTGACATCTTCATATCCATACATTGTAACGGTGCAAGAACAAAAAAGGCTCATGGGATAGAAACCTATATACTGGGTTTTACAGATGACCAGACATCTCTGCAGCTCGCAGCCCGTGAGAATGCCACTACGACCAAAGGTCTTCATGACCTGAAGAATATACTGAAAGACTACATACTCAGTGCCAAGAAGGAAGAGTCCCAGCAGGTTGCCGGCTATGTGCAAAAATACATAGTTAAGAAGGTTTCCATGAAATACAGCCACGTAAAGGATAGGGGAGTGAAAAAAGCTCCTTTCGTCGTAATGATTGGAGCGGATATACCCAGCCTGCTGATTGAAGCCTCTTTCATAACAAATCCCAGAGAAGAAAAAAGGCTAAAAAGCAATGTCTACATAGACAAAATAGTGGACGGAATAACTCTGGGAATAAAACGGTACTCAATGCAGACCCAGAAAGCATCCTGAAACGTCCCCCGTTTATGAACAAACTGAACAGTCAGATTGCGAGAATATTCGCAAGAATAGCCGATTCTCTTGAGATTCTGGATGAAAACGGCTTCAAGATAAATGCCTACAGAAAAGCTTCACGAAACATCTCCTCAATGCAAAATTCTCTTGAAGAATTCAACGGGGAGAAAGAGCTGTGCACTATACCCGGCATAGGAAATGATCTATCAAAAAAGATAATTGAGTACAAGCTAACCGGAAAGGTCGCATATTACGAGGAGATAAGAAAACAGGTTCCCGATGAGCTTGCCGAGCTTCTTGAGATAAGAGGAGTCGGTCCTAAGTTCCTGCGCACCCTCGTAAAACAATTCGCAGTAAGCAACATTGAAAGCCTGAAGGAATCTATAGCTGACCCAGATATCCTCGAGGTAGCAGGCATAGGGAAAAAGAAAATCAAGCAGATATCGCGCTCGATAGAGGTTTTCGAGGTAGGAAAAAAGAGAATGAGACTCGCCGAAGCCTATCCTGTTGCCATGATTATAAAAGAGGAAACGGAGAAAATTCCCGGTGTACTGAAAGTTGAGCAGGCCGGTTCCCTTCGCAGGATGAGGGAGACTGTTGGGAACATAGACATAATTGCTTCGGCTGCAGAGGATACTTCGGAAATAATTGAGGAATTCACTCGTCTCGGCTTTGTAAAAGAAGTTCTGCGAAAGACCGAAAACAGCGCGCATGTCCTTACCGAGGCTGTGATCAGAGTTGATATTCTGGTCACCAAACCCGCTTGCTACGGCTCCGCGCTTCAGAACCTGACGGGCTCAAGTTATCATAACGAAAAAATAAGGGAAATTGCGGCAGAAAAAGGTCTTGAGACTGACTCTCTCGGCATCCGGAATGAAACTGGATATTTCTCCTCTGAGGAGCAGCTCTACAAATCTCTGGGGCTACAGTACATTTCCCCTGAGTTACGCGAAGACCGTGGAGAAATCGAGGCGGCAGGTACGGGTAAACTCCCCGAGCTGCTTAAGAGAAAAGATTTAAAGGGTGATCTGCACACTCACTCAACCTGGAGCGACGGAGCATCAACCATCCGGGATATGGCAGACAAAGCTGCATCTCTCGGCTACGAATACATTGCCATAACTGATCACTCTCCCTCTTCAAGGATAGCAAATGGGCTCAGCATAAGCAGACTCATGCAGAAAAAGGAAGAGGTAGAGAAAATAAATTCCGAGGGAGGGCCAGTAATGGTGCTCATGGGTTCTGAGGTTGACATACTTTCTGACGGCTCTCTTGATTATCCCGACGAGGTTCTGAAGGAACTTGATTTCGTTGTCGCGTCGGTTCACAGCTCATTTTCTATGGAAGAAGACGAAATGACAAAACGGATATGTCGTGCCCTTAAAAATCCCAACGTGGACGCCTTAGGGCACCCTACAGGAAGACTCATAGCACAAAGAGAACCTTACAAAGTCGACATGGAAGCAGTTATTGAGACCGCAAAGAGACACGACAAGGCCCTGGAGATAAACTCGTCCTACAAGAGGCTTGACCTCAAGGACACACATGCAAGAGAAGCCGTTGAGTCGGGGGTGAAGATCATAGTGTCCACCGACGCCCACAGAACACAGCACCTAGAGAGAATAATCTTCGGAGTAGGCACAGCAAGACGGGGATGGGTAAGGAAAAAAGATGTTGTAAACACTCGCAGCCTCCCAGATCTCCTTAAATGGCTCGGGAGCCAGAAGCCATAGGATGGACAAGCTCACGAAAAAGCAGGCAAAGGAGGAGGTGTACCGACTGAGAGAGGAAATAAAACACCATGACCATCGCTACTACGCGGAGAACAACCCGGAGATCCCCGATGCTGATTACGACCGACTGATGAGAAGACTTATGAAACTTGAACGGGCCCACGATCTCACTCTCCCCGATTCTCCCTCTCAGAGAATTGCAGGAGAGGTCGCGGAGCAGTTCACTTCCTTTGCTCACAGGATTCCAATGATGAGCATTGACAATGCAGTAAACGAGCAGGAAACCCAGGAGTTTGACAGTCGGATAAAAAGGTTTCTTAAAACTGAAGAGGAAATTGAATACCTACTACAGCCTAAATTCGACGGAGTTTCGGCGTCGCTTACCTATGTTGAAGGGAAACTGCTCCATGGTGCCACCAGGGGCGATGGAAAAAGCGGAGAGGAAATAACGTCAAACTTGAAGACCATAAGATCAGTTCCTCTGGCCCTTTTGGGACGAGGCAACAAGCCGCGGCTTATTGAGATCAGGGGAGAAGTCATATTCCCTAAAAGCCCGTTCGCAAAGTTGAATCAGGAGCTAGGAAAACTTAACAAAAAACTTCAAAAAGAAAATGAAACTCTCCTTAAAGAGGGTAAAAAAACAAAACCTCTCAAAATGATTTTTAAAAACCCGAGAAATGCGGCTTCGGGCTCCCTTCGCCAGCTTGACTCTTCGGTAACGGCAAGACGTCCCCTGCACTTTTATGCATGGGGAGTGGGTGGCTACGACGGAGTAGACTTCAGAGACGAGCTTGAAATATACGATGCGTTTAGTGAATGGGGTTTCATAGTTGAAAAACCCGGAAGCTGCCATGGCATTGATGAGGCTATTGAATACGCAAGGGAGCTTGAAAGAAAAAGGGATTCTTTTGATTATGAAATCGATGGAGCTGTGGTGAAGGTAAGAAGCAGAAGACTGCAGGAGACCCTTGGGACAACCGCGAAATACCCGCGCTGGAGCGTGGCAATAAAGTTCTCCCCTAAACAGATAACCACAAAGGTAATGGATATAACGGTCCAGGTTGGAAGAACCGGACATCTTACCCCCGTAGCCGAGCTTGAACCCGTAGAGGTATCGGGCATAGAGATAAAAAGAGCGTCTCTTCATACAGAGGAAACAGTCAGAGAAAAAGACATCAGAGTCGGTGACACCGTTTTGGTGCAGCGTGCGGGAGATGTAATTCCCGAAGTTGTGGAAGTGCTTCCGTCTATGGAGAAAAGAAAAAAGCGTTTCTCCATGCCGAAAACCTGCCCGTGCTGCGAGACTCCGATTGAGAAAGAAGGCTCTTTTCATATTTGCCCGAACATTTATTGTCCCGCTCAGATAAAAGGAAGAATCAGCCTTTTTGTTTCGAGAAACGCTTTTGACATAGAGGGGCTTGGAGAAAAAAGGGTTGAACAGTTGATAAACGAGGGATTCCTGCAAAACGTGGCGGATATATTCACTCTCAGAAAGGAAAAACTTCTGGCACTTGAGGGATTTGCGGAGAAGTCCGTTGAGAAACTCCTCGAAGAGATAGAAAAGAGCAAAAATGTAAGTTTCGATAGATTCTTAAACTCCCTCAGCATAAAGCACGTGGGCAGCAGGACCGCACAGATACTGGCCCATGAATTCAGAACCCCGGAGAACCTTATGAAAGCTACAAGCGAGGACCTTCTACGAATAGACGGTATCGGCGAGGAAGTAGCACAGAGCATAGTG
>JAPOSJ010000027.1 GCA_026709745.1 Candidatus Dadabacteria bacterium
AGACGATGTTGAAGTCTATCGAGAGAAAAAAGATCTTTCTCTCCCGCACTGTTGTCGGAATCATCAGTGTGTCAGAGAGGAAAAAGATATTCTGGCAACGTTCCATTTTCTAAGACAGCAGGAGATGCGCTCTAAAGAGGGTCGCTATTACTGTCTTTCGGATTTTATAGCGCCGAGTGTCTCAGGCAGAGAAGATTATATGGGGGCTTTTGTGGTGACTGCAGGAGAGGGTGTTGAGCAGTTCTCCGAGGATTTTAAGCGAAAAGGGGATGATTACAATTCAATTATGACAAGCGTGCTCGGAGATAGGATAGCTGAAGCTCTTGCTGAGATGATTCATAAAAAAGTAAGGGATTTCTGGGGGTACGGAGAAGATGAAAAACTCAGCTCCAAAGACCTGATAAATGAGAAATACAGGGGCATAAGACCTGCTCCCGGCTATCCTTCATGTCCTGACCACACGGAAAAAAAAATTCTCTGGGATATCCTCAGGGCGAAAAAACACACAGGTGTATCCCTTACTGAGAGCTTCGCCATGACTCCGCCAAGTTCGGTTTCAGGGTTCTACATGGCCCATCCCGAATCAAAGTATTTCTTTCTTGGGAAAATACTCGAAGACCAGGTTCTGGATTATGCGAAAAGAAAAAAAATTGATCTTGAAGAAGCGGAAAAATGGCTCCAACCGAATCTCGGATACTGATAATTTATCTGCAAAGCCGGAAATCGCTTGACAAATCGCCTTAAAATATCTAAATTGACGAGTAGAGAGCAGGTTTTTACCCGTTTTTAATAATTCATGAGAAGATCCGAGATTGAAAAGAAGCTTTCAGAGGGATGTGCCCTTACTCCCGCAGAATCCAGAAAGGTTCTTGACGTCATAATTGACGCAATGACCGAGATGCTTTGTGAGAGAAAAAGAATAGAAATAAGGCATTTCGGAAGTTTCTTCACAAAAGATTACCAGCCTTATGAAGGGCGAAACCCGAGAACTGGCGAAAAAATATATATAGGTGAAAAAACCCTTCCGCTCTTCAAGTTAAGCAACCGCCTTGCTCCTAAGCTCACAGAAAAACAGAATGTAGATGATGAGTAAGAGGTGTAATTTCTAATCTCTCAGCGGCCTCTGCTTCTAAGCGTCCTAGATGTCTGTACTTGATATACTTGTTTATCCCGAACCAGCGTTAAAAAGAAAATCCCTGCCCGTAGAGAACATAAATAAAGGCCTCGACTGTCTTCTTGACGATATGGCGCAGACCATGCGTGATGCAAACGGAGTAGGGCTTGCGGCCCCTCAGGTAGGAAGAAACATACAGGTTCTTGTTGTTGATGTACCCTTGGCTGAAAAACAGGAAGGAAGTCAGTTCTATGAGTTTGTAAACCCCATAATCGTTTCCTCCCAAGGATTTCAGGTTGGCGAGGAGGGTTGTCTCAGCGTGCCGGGATTCTTCGCAGAAATAAGAAGGAAGGAATATATTCGCGTATCTGCCTTTGATAGAGAGGGCAGACGGTTTACCATTGAAGCAGATGGTATGCTGTCGAGGGTTCTTCAGCATGAAATTGATCATCTTAATGGTATATTATTTTTTGAGAGACTAACGCGTCTTAAAAGAGATATTTTTGTAAAACAGATTGACCAGTGTTTCGCCGGCGGGCGCAGCTGACTTTTATTCCGGTTTTCTGATACCTTCACCAAATGATATCAGATCTTGTTAAAAATATAGAGCCATTTTATGTAATGGACATCCTTGAGAGGGCAAAGCAGCTTGAGGCCGAGGGAAGAGACATAATTCATTTTGAAGTCGGAGAACCCGATTTCAGCACCCCTGAAGAAATATGCTCAGCCGCAGTGCGGTGGATAGAGCGAGGCTACACAAAATATACAAGCAGCCTCGGAATTGACGAACTTCGCCGAAGCGTCGCGGAGCATTACAGCCACACCTATGAAGTAGATATAGGGTATGAAAGGGTAATAATCACCATGGGAAGTTCCCCGGCTCTTCTGCTCTGCATGCTTACTGTGCTTAACCCCGGTGACGAAGTTTTAATAACGGATCCCCACTACGCGTGCTATCCGCAGATAATAAATGTTGCAAGGGGAACCGTGAGAAAAGTGCCTGTTTACGAAAGCGAAGGTTATCAGGTAAACCCCGCAGAAGTCAGAAAAAACATCAGTACGAGGACAAGAGCCATTCTCATAAACTCTCCGGCCAATCCAACCGGGGTAGTTATGGATGAGGATGTTCTCCGTGAGCTTTGCGAAATAGGACTTTTTATTATCTCAGACGAAATATACCACGGCCTTGTCTACGGAGCCCGGACAAACTCGGTTCTTGAATTTACCGATAATGCCATAGCTGTAAACGGCTTTGCCAAGCTCTACTCAATGACTGGATGGCGTCTTGGCTACCTGATAGTTCCCAAGGAGCTTGTAAGATACGTGCAGAAGCTTCAGCAGAATCTTTTTATCTCCGCCGGGTCTTTTGTTCAGAAAGCGGGAGTCGAAGCTCTTGAGAAAGTAAAAAAAAGCGGGAGAAGCGAAGCCATGGTGGCTGAGTTTGACAGAAGGCGCAGGGAAATGATAAAAGGACTTTCTTCAATCGGTTTCAATATAGAGTTCGAGCCCGGTGGAGCATTCTATGTGTTCGTAAATTCTTCTAGGTGGAGCCGGGATTCCTTGAGTCTTTCGTTTGATATTCTTGAGAACTGCGGTGTGGGAGTGACTCCCGGAATAGATTTCAGCGACAGGGGCAGGGACTATCTTAGGTTTTCCTATACAACTTCGGTAGACTCAATAAGGGAAGGCATAAAAAGACTGGGAGATTTTCTGGGGAGATGAGAATTATGTTAATATGCGAATGGGTGTTATAAATAGGTAAGTACTATGGGTAAAAAGCTTGTCGTTGGAAACTGGAAAATGAACCTGCTCCGGGAGGATGCAAAGCAACTGTCAGGGGCGATGGTGAACATGCTCGGAGCATGCTACAATGAATGCAACGTGGTTATTGCGCCGCCTTACACTGCTTTTGAAGTGGTGAGAACTTGTATTGAGGATTCAAATATAGAACTTGCTGCACAGAATGTTTTCAGCAGTACCAGCGGAGCCTTTACCGGTGAGGTGTCTCCGCCTATGCTTTTGGATGCAGGATGCAGGTGGGTCATCTTGGGTCATTCAGAGCGAAGATATATACTTGGAGAGAACGATGAGCAGATAAGGCAAAAGCTGCTTCTTTCAGTTTCCTCGGGACTGAAAGTAATTCTCTGCGTCGGGGAAACGGGCAAACAGAGAGAGGATGCAGTCTCGGACAGTGAAGACGCAGCTAGCAGGAAAGAGCTTCTCTTCTCCCCGATAAAGGCACAGATTGAGAGTGCGTTAGGCTCCATTGGCGAACAGCTGATTGCAGATATAGTTATAGCGTATGAACCTGTCTGGGCTATAGGTACGGGGGAAAATGCTACTTCTTTTGAAATAGCTGAAATTCATCGATGCATAAGAGAACTTCTAACTCGAATGTTCCCCGCTTGTGGCAACGAGGTAAAAATTTTGTATGGCGGTAGTGTCAAAACAGTTAATATAGCGGGTATTATGTCCGCTGATGAAGTAAATGGAGTTCTTGTCGGAGGAGAGAGTCTTTCGGCCGGATCTTTTGTCAAAATAATAAAATCTGTTGGGGGTTAGAAATTGGAGTTCTTGATACCTTCAGTAAAAATCATTCATATAGTGATCAGCTTACTTCTAGTGTTGATCATACTTCTTCAGCCCAGCAAATCCGGCGACATAGGTTCAATGTTCGGAGGCGGAAGTTCAGAGTCACTTTTCGGTTCAAGCGGTGCCATGCCTTTTCTGGTGAAAATGACGAGGCTTCTTGGACTTGTATTCGTGATCACTTCCCTTTTCCTCGGTTACTCATCCGTTAAGTCCATAACGGGTTCAGTTGTGGAGAAATCGCCGAGCGAAGCGTTTGAGGAACTCTCCGACCCGGATAAAGAATCTCTGGGGGATGACCCTGCACAGTCCACCAACGCTCAGCGAATTGAACAGTCACAGCAAAATGGGACAGACTTAGATAAATCCGTCCCAGCACAGGTCTCACCTGAGATCATAAACCCTGAAAAAATTCCCGAAGAGTAGGGAAATCTTTTTCGGATGTTTTTTATTTGCAAACGCTTTAGTTACTATTTAAAAAGATAAACTTGTACCATGACAACGCCCCAATTCGGAGGTCTTTAAAATGGCATACATAATAGCTGAGCCTTGTATCGGAGTGAAGGACAAAGCCTGTGTCGAGGCATGTCCGGTCGACTGCATATATGAAGGAGACGATCAGCTCCTGATCCATCCGGATGAATGTATAGACTGCGGAGCGTGCGTTGACCCCTGCCCGGTGGATGCCATATTTCACGAAGATGAGTTGCCCGAAAAATGGCAGAAATTCATTGATATAAACAAGGATTTTTTTGAAGGCAAAGACGGCCTTGAGCCGGCAAGAAATGACTAAGAGAACGTGTGTTTGTCCGGGCCGAGTGTCGCGTGCGGACAGACACACCGTAATTCCTACTGTCTGCAGTTTTATGCTTAAAGTTTTGCCTAAATATCTTGCTGAAGATGGATCTCCGGGATGTAAAAATCAAGGCACGCA
>JAPOSJ010000214.1:0-2990 GCA_026709745.1 Candidatus Dadabacteria bacterium
TCCTTTAGCTCTGAATCGGTGATATCGCTGTTTGAGTGTGCTCCCACGGCTTCGAATACAGAGACTATGTCAACATCCTTCCCCCTGTAGTTGCCTGGAAGTATAGTTCCCCCATAGACGAACACAGACGGCCTGTTGAGTCTCGCCATAGCCATCAGGCAACCAGGCATGTTCTTATCGCAACCTCCTATGGCCACGATCCCGTCAAAACCCTCTCCCGCTGCAACTGTCTCAATTGAGTCGGCTATTACCTCTCTTGATACGAGTGAGTACCTCATTCCAGGAGTTCCCATTGATATTCCGTCAGACACGGTAATCGTGTTGAAGATTATGGACTTGCCCCCGGCCTTGTTAGCTCCTGCGGCCCCGTGTCTTGCGAGCTGGTCTATATGCATATTGCATGGCGTTACCATACTCCATGTCGATGCTATACCCACTACGGGTTTCTTGAAATCCTTGTCTGTAAAGCCCACAGCTCTCAGCATTGAACGGCTAGGGGCCCTGTGCGCTCCCTCCACGTATATTGAAGAGTATTTCCTCGGGGTTTCTTTCTTTCTGGTGGTTTTCTCTGCCAATAGAGTGCTCCTCCTTCTTGTTTTGAGCATACTAACTAATTAAGTGCTTGCGGTAAATTTTAACGACATCTTCGATGTTTGTCCCCCCCCTTGGAAATGACACGCTCTAAGGTTTTTGAGGGATCGTCATGTGCATCATCAAGGATGTGAAGGAAAAGGTACTTTGTCGTTTCTCCAGATAGTATAAAGGATCGTGTCCATGTCTTGGGCAGATAATCTTTATATCTGACGGCCGATACAGGTGTGCTGTCCCGTGTTCAGGCATCGAAGCAGATCTTTTCAGTTTGACGGTTCGGACAGAATGATCTTAAAGGGCATGTTGACTCCTTCTGGGTCGCTTGTATCCCGGACCGGAAGGGTAGGAAGGCCCTCGACGTTCTCTGGTGGGGACTGTTGTCTGGCCGCCGTTGTTAGACGACAGGCCTCCAATCTCTCCAATTCTGCGCGTACCGGACGCCATCCGGACCAGATATTTTCGCCTCTTCGCGCTTCGGCGGCGGTATAGGGTTGAAGTGTCGCATGCGTCTCCGCACCAAAGGCCATCAGCACACGGAACCAATTGTGGTTATAGTCAGGACGTTTGCTGTTGAGTTGATGATATCCTCGCACCTTATTGATCAAATTCGAATCTGTCGCGGCACACGTATTCTGTTCCGTAGGAGAATTGTGTACGGGCGCCATTGTTAGATGCTGATAATTTGGAGAGCAGACAGGGCAATCCGCCTCGGTCGTGACGGCATTTTCAGGTCCGTTTTTCTCAACCTCGTTACCACCTTCTGTCCCTTTATACATGACAGAGCTTGCCTTCACGGTCACCTTCACCGCGGGATTGTCTTCCTGGCAAATGGTGGGTCTGACGAAGATGCGATAGATGTCCTTTTCACCTTCTAATGTTTGCATGAGAGCGACATGCAACAAATCAGTTTCCTTGAAGGCGCATTCCACATCGATATCGTCCGATGTAAACCCGGTCACTTTCTCGGAAAAGGTGAAGACGATCATCCGATGTTTTCTCTTGGTAATATCCTTGTCAAAGTCCTCTTCTGTAAAAGGCCTGTTAAGTCCGGCTATACTCAACTTGAGTGGTGGGTCACCGGGAACAACATTGAATGCCTCGGCCGCGGGACCTGCCTTGGCGTTAAATACCATGCGAAACTGATAAAGATGATATGTATACTTTTGCAGTCCCTGCATCCGAAAACAAATACGCTCTTTTCCAACTCCGCAATTTCCTGCACCACGGCTCATGTCGACCCAGGGAGTCTGCCAGGGATGCCAACTGGTTATGACTCCGTCTTCGATCTTTGCAGGTTTGGTGAACCGATACTGCCATTTGTCGAGGGTGTTGTACTGCTTTTGAGTAAGAGGAGGAGGACTGCCGTTGGTACTAAGGTACCGGGCAATCGGGTTGCCGTTGAGGATATCCTTGCCCAAGTCAAGATACATCGTGCCGTGTTCCCTGACATACACGGGGAAGTAAGCATCGCCCCTTTGAGAGTTTTGCAATAAACTTCTTGTTGTTTCTCCTACCACAGCCCGTATCTGGAATCTGTAGCTGATACCGTTGATAAGACCATACGCCGAAAATTCGGTCGTGTCTGCATCGCTGTTCGGTAAGTCCGCCCACGAGGACCACAGGCGATCCGACCTTTTGTAGCGCCACTGGTAATGAGAAATTGCGGAGTTCATGGGGTCGTCCCACATAAAGTCGACAATCCCATCCTTTGGCGTAACCTCGACATTCGCAGGAGCAGTAGGAGCGGTCTGTGATTTCACTGGGCCGGCGATTGTCAACATAACTAGCAGGACCAAAGATGAAATTACTGACCTTATGTGCATCGTTACAAAATTGTATTATACACCCAATCAATCCATAAATGTCAAATAAAATAGACCCTAAGACTTAAAGCGGTGCTGTATACTACGACCGCAATCGGATTCCCACCGTTTTATATTAATCACGGAATCACGCTCATATGTATTTCTCCTTTGCGGTTCTGAATGTCTGCTGGAGGCAGGAGTCTCAAAACAGCGATCTGAGGGGCTTTTCGGAATTCTGGAGGAAAGTCAGAAGGGATCAGTGATTTAATATCTGGCTTAAAAACAGCTTTGTTCTTTCATGTTGAGGGTTATGGAAAAAATCCTCGGGATTGTTCTGCTCTATTATCTCGCCGCCGTCCATGAAAATGACCCGGTCAGCTACGGTTCTTGCGAATCCCATCTCGTGGGTGACGCATATCATCGTGATTCCCTCGTTTGCAAGCTGTATCATCACATCAAGCACTTCTTTTATCATTTCCGGGTCAAGCGCGGATGTGGGTTCGTCAAACAGCATGATCCGGGGCTTCATGCAGAGGCTCCTTGCGATAGCGACGCGTTGCTGCTGTCCACCTGAGAGCTGTCCCGGGTATTTGT
>JAPOSJ010000214.1:3000-4432 GCA_026709745.1 Candidatus Dadabacteria bacterium
CTCCGGAATCTTGACCCTTTCCAGATACTTCATAGCCATAGCGGTTGCTTCAGCAAGCGGCATCTTGCGTACCCATATGGGGGCCAGCGTGCAGTTCTCAAGCACGGTAAGGTGGGGAAACAGGTTAAAATGCTGAAACACCATTCCAACTTCGCGGCGCACTGTTTCAATGTTCTTGAGGTCATGCGAAATCTCTATTCCGTCGACGATAATTTCTCCCTTCTGGTGTTCCTCAAGCCGGTTAATGCACCTGATCAGTGTCGATTTTCCAGAACCCGAGGGGCCGCATACGACAATCTTCTCCCCGTTTTCCACATTGAGATATATGTTCTTCAGCACGTGGAACTGGCCGTACCACTTGTGCACTCCGCGCATTATTATGGAGTAATTGTTCTGTGACGATTCCGTTTCTCCGTTAAGTGCTTCCTGTTTCTGCGTCATCTTAATTTTCCTTTTTATTTTCTATAGTCGGTTTTAAGCTTGTCTTCCAGATAAAGAGAATACCTTGCCATAGCGAAACATGATATGAAGAAGAATACTGCCACGAACAGATAAACCTCGCTTGCAAGCCCAGTCCACCTTGTGTCGGCAAGAGATGCCCTGCCTATGCCCAGAGGGTCAAGAAGCCCTATGATGATCACAAGCGTTGTATCTTTGTAGAGACCTATGAAGGTGTTGACGATGCCGGGTATGGAGATCTTGAGTGCCTGAGGAAGTACTATAAGCCGCATTGAGGACCAGTAATGAAGCCCCATGGAGTCGGCCGCCTCGAACTGCCCCTTGGGTATTGCCTGCAGTCCTCCGCGGATGACTTCCGCCATGTACGCTGAGGCAAAGAGCGTAACCATGATCAGTACTCGCAGCAGCAGATCGAAAGTCATTCCCGGGGGAAGGAAGTAGTTAAGCATTGTCGAGGCTACAAACAGCAGGGTTATAAGAGGCACTCCGCGGATAAACTCTATGAAGCCTACTGAGAAGATCTGGATGATCGGGAGCTTTGACTGGCGTCCGAGAGCAAGCAGAATCCCTAGTGGAAGTGAAAATGCTATGCCGGTTATGCCGATTACAAGCGTGAGCATGAACCCGCCAAACTGATCTGTATCAACGGGCGTGAGGCCGAATCCTCCGACCAGAAGCCAGCCGGTGACAAAGGGAAAGGCTACGGCGATGTGAAGGGAGTATCGGCGAAGTGGCACCCTTTCGAAAAGTATCGGGATAAATGTGAAGATAAGAAGCACGAAAGAGAGATTGACCCTCCAGCGCTCCGAAGCAGGATAAAAACCGTAGGTAAACAGGCTCAGGCGTTCGCTGATCACTGCCCAGCATGCTCCTGCCCCCTTGGTGCGACATTCGTCGCGGTTCTCGGCAGTCCAGGTTGCGTCGAAAAAAAGCCAGTCAAGAAGCGGCGGGACGGTCTCAATTATAAGCCAGC
>JAPOSJ010000016.1 GCA_026709745.1 Candidatus Dadabacteria bacterium
TGATCCTGCTGTTGTGCATGACAGTGGGATTGTTTGCTGTCTCCTGCTCTGATGGAGACACCGGTCCTCAAGGGGAACCGGGAGAAGCAGGCGAGACAGGACCCCCTGGAACTGTCGATACTGATAAGATAGTTCAAGATGTTCTGGATAAACTGGATGAAGACGATAATAAGTCTGAAGATGAAAAGGCTGAAGACTGTACCATCCCAGCTGGCCCAAGTAATCCGGTGGGGCCTAGCCGTACGCCATTTTCAGGTACGAGTACCGATGATGTTATCTGCGGAACTGATAATGCCGACTGGATACAAGGTGATGGTGGAGACGACACCATTTTCGGACGTAAAGGAAATGATCTGCTTAATGGTCAGGCCGGCGAAGATATGCTCCATGGTGGTGAGGGGGATGACACTCTTCGTGCTGGCGACGGAAATGATGTCTTTGATGGTGGAGCTGGCTCTGATACAGTTGACTACAGTCTGGATGTGACTGCTCCCGATAGTGGTGACCCACACAATTTAACTATTAATCTTACTGTTGGTGAAGTAAAAGATGATAGCCACGGAGATGAAGACACGTTTATAAGCATTGAGAATATTATCGGCGGTGCTGGTGATGATACTATTACCGGTAATGATGAGGATAATACGCTTACCGGCGGTGCTGGTGATGATACTATAGACGGCGGTGCTGGTGATGATACTATAGACGGCGGTGCTGGTGATGCTATTATGCAAGTACTACGCGGTGGTATAGGTAACGACACTCTGGTAGTTACTGCAGCAGGTACTACTACTCTTAATGAAGCTGGAGGGACTCAAGCGGCAAGCGATATAGCAAATGAGAGTGATGATGATCTTACCTCTTCAGGGTTTGAAAACCTGACTGGCGGTCTTGGTGCTGATACTCTGAATGGAAACACTGGAGATAATGTTCTCGATGGTGCGATGGGTGCTAATACTCTTAGAGGTGATCCAGCAGGTAACGAAAGAGGCAAGGATACTTTTGTTGTCTGGACAAGAGGAGGAGTTGGGCAGACTGACACTATCCAAGATTTTGAGTTTCCAACAGGTAGCGGCACTCCGAAAGACAGGATTGTTGTTAGGAGGGCTCCCGGTATTGTGGGCAAATCTACAGCTCAGGTTACAGACACTGAGGGTCAAATACAGATAAATACTGGGCGCTTTACCCAGACTATTTTAGTTCAAACTAATGGAACTGATGCATTGCCAGAGCCTCAGTTAAGAGCATTGACTGGTCAAAAACCAACTGGTGATGAGCCTGGAACAGGATCTGCGTTTTTGAGCTTGCCTAAATAAGTAGTAAAACTAAACCGACAACCTTAAAAGTTGTCATAAAGCCCACTCGGTATTTTATGTAAGTATCGAGTGGGCTTTTTTTAATTCTCGTTAGAGTGTTACTCAGTATTTTAAGGGAAACCCTTTCAACAGACTCCGTCTGAATACAGAACATCCTCATATTTTTCCACTTCCTTCCATGCTCTCTCTGTTACCGAACTTGGTAATGGCACACCACCTTCTCCTCAAGATAGTTTGAGATTATGCAAAGGAAAAGATGAATACAGCTTTCCAAACGCATCAAAGAACACCGCTTGGCCTGCATTCTATATTTAGGAACTAAAAAGGAGAAAACTACTTGGAATTAAAACCCGATTTAATGTTCTATAATTTCACTTATAGAACATTAAACTCCTGTTCTAACATCCGTAAAAATATCACAGAAGCCTTCAATATGTCAAGAACTTTAAAAGAATTTCGAGAATTCGCTACCATTAAAACCATGCATCATATAAAACCTTAGTAAAATAACTTTCGGCCAAGCGATACAGGATATGAACATCGTATCTGACTTTACATAGAGTCTCGGGTCAAACTCCTTTGCGACCTATCCATAGTTTCGGCAACATCCGTCATAGGGACTCGGCACACTCGAAAGATATTCAGTTCTCAACCGTGAGGAAACCTCCGGTAAGCCCGAATCCCGGACCAAACATCAGGAAACGTCCCTTTTCGTTCGCAAGGGTTCTTTCGAGAACAAACATAACCGTCGCCGCACCCACATGGCCGTACTGGCGCAGGGTTTCTCTTGCATGAATCAGGCCTCCTGAAGGCATATTGAGAGCTTCTTCAAACGCCTCCACAATTTTAATTCCACCGGGATGTATTATGTAACCGTCGATATCTTCAGGAGTCAGATTCTGGCTTTTAAGATACCAATCGATCATCTCATCAGTGTCGCCAACGAAATGTTGAACAAGGTCTTTTGAAAGCAGCACACTGGCTCCCAACTCCGAATACTCAACTTTCGCAAGGTCAAGTGAATTAGGCCACGTATACTCCTTAAGTCCCTTAACAATGGCCCCTTCACCCTCGCAGCTTACAATCGCTGCGGACGCGCCGTCTCCAAACAGCGTAAAAGAAATCACCGTGCCTTTGCCCATGTTGCCCCTGTGAAACATAAGACTTGATACGTCCACACCTGCAACCAAAACTCGCAGACCCGGCTCGGCCTGAGCCATCATTGCCGCATGAGCCAAGCCGATCGGCCCGCTTGCGCACCCAAGACCAAATAGAGGAAGTCGCTTTATGTCCCGCCGCAGATTCATGCGTTCGATCAGCAGTGCGTCTATGCTCGGCACTGCCAGAGCGGAAGTTGTAGCAACAATCATTCCGCCAAGATCTTCTGGCTTCATACCCGCCTGCTCAAGACAACTGCGGGTTGCCTGCTCAAGAAGATCTACAGAATGTGTGACACACATCTCGTTGCGTTCCTTAAAAGAACGATCTTCTTTCAGCCAAGTTTCCACGGGTACGCAGAAGTGGCGCTTGTCAACCTGTGCGTTTTTAAATGAGGGCAGAAGACGGTTGAATACATGCGGAATAGCGGACAAAAGCTCAGCCGCAAGCTCCGTAGCCTGTGACTGAGTCAGAATGTGTGGAGGAACTGCAGTGGTTATGGCATTTATACGTGCTGGTTTTTCCATAGTAAAAACTCCTTGTTTTATGTTATACCCAAATCCGGATGTTCCAAATCTATTGCAACTTTTTCGCCGGGCCGCAAACTGACCTACACTTCAAGAGTAACAAAACCGGCTGTAAATCCAGGGCCGAGAGCAGCCAGAAGAAATCGTCCTGACTTCTGAGCAAGTGTTCTTTCGAGAACAAACAGAACTGTCGGCGCAGACATATTGCCATATTCGCGCATAATCTCCTTAGAGCGATTGATATCCTCTTCAGGGATTCTCTTCATGGCCGCCCCGATTGCATCGATAACCCGACGGCCACCTGGATGAAGAACATAGGCATCAATATCGTCGTGGGATAGGTTCTGGCTCTCAAGGTATTCATTAACGGCGGCAGAAAGTCTCTCTCCGGCATATACGGGAATCTTCCTTGAGAACAGTACGCAGAAACCTCCGTCCATAAATTTCCAAGCGGAAAAATCAAGAGAATCAGGCCATGTGTGTTCTCCCCATCCCGCAATAACCGGGCCCTCACCTTCACAACTCACAATCGCCCCTGCGGCACCGTCTCCGAACAGCACCCCAGCAATGAATCTCTGCTTGGTCAGATCCCCTTTCCAGAATGTACCTATATTATGTTCTATAACCAGCAGCAAAACCCGCATACCGGGCTCCGCACGAGCCATCATCGCCGCGCGCGCCAAGCCAACAGTGCCTCCGACGCATCCAAGACCGAATATGGGCAGCCGAAGGATATTCCGCCGAAGCCCCATTCGTTCCACTATCATCGCGTCAATGCTCGGCATGGCCAAAGCCGTGCTGGTCACAAGGATAATTCCGCCGATCTCATCGGACTCCATCCCCGCCCGCTCAAGACAGAGACGGGTTACTTCTTCGCCGAGGTTAATCGAACTTTCGACCGCAATATCGTTGCGTTTCTCAAAAGAATAGTCTTCCCTTAGCCAGTCCTCGGGTATACCTGTGTGGCGCGTATCAATCTCGGCATTAAATATTACAGGCAAAGCCTGATTGAAGTGAGGAAACACCGGAGCGTAAGCTTCTTTAAGTATTTCCGAAACTTTATGCTGAGTAAAAACATGCTCGGGAACTGCAGTCGCTAAAGAATTAAGGCGCACAGGCTTATTCATTAAGGACAGGAATTTACACTATTAAAAAAAAAAAAAAAAGAGTTTATGAAGATATAAAATATAAATGTTTCTAAAGTGTTAAGAAGGGAATGTAAGAATAAAATGGTACTAAAAATTCTGAAGATTCCTTATCCTTTTTATTATAGGAGGAAGAAGTTCCGCCACCGTTTGAATTTCCTTCTCCTCAGTGAACTTGCCAAAGCTGAGCCTGACTGAACAAAGTGCCTGATGTTCCGAAAGCCCCATGGCAATCAGCACATGGGAAGGATCAACATTTCCCTCG
>JAPOSJ010000229.1 GCA_026709745.1 Candidatus Dadabacteria bacterium
CTGTGGTGAAGGAATATGGGGTAGGAACCTGCTCACTTTTAATGAGCTATCGGATTTTGTAAACGAGGCATCCCCGAACCTAAAAAAGAAAAAAATATCAAAAACCCAGGTTTTATCCGTAACCAGAAAAGCCGCAGAGTTAGTCTCGGAGAACCTTGAGGTTTTCAGGGAGTTCTCGCAGAACCAAGATTTTCTTAACGCCGCAGCTTCCATTATTTCAAAACTTAAGCAAAACAGAGTATCCGTGGAGGAACTTGTCGGGTCCGCTAAGAGAATCAAGCTGAGCGGTCTTCAAAAGAAACTATCGGATATAGTGCTTGTTTACGAAAGATACGAAGCACTTATTAGGGAGAGAGATTTTCTTGACGATGCGGATTCTGTCCGTGTCGTTTCAGAAGAGTTAGAGAGAGAAGGGATTACCCCGTTTTTCCCGTCGGCGGAAAGACTTGTTATTTTTGGTTTTTCCGATCTTACCTTCTGCGAGATTGATTTGATAAAAAGCCTTAACGCCGCGGTTTCCAAAACCTTCTTTTTCATAAGTGAGTTCGGCGAGCTTAATGAATACAGAAACTATTTTCTGGGAAAGCTTCGCCAGGCTTCCATAATTTATCAAGAAAACTCAGCAGTGACAGATGAAATCCTAAAAGCTAAGACCCAAAGCGAGTTTGGTGAGTTTAGGGACTCTCACGATGAAATTGAGTATGTCTCAAGAAAGATAAAAAAACTCATTGTGGATGAGAAGCGGAAAGCCTACGATTTTAAGGTTCTTGTCAGGGCATCACAGAAACGCGGGCGTTCCATAGCCAACATATTCGAGAAAAACGGAGTTGCGGTTAACCTCAGAAACTCCGGGACTTTGACTGGGAGCGTATACGGGCGCCTTGCGGGAGATATCCTTCGCCTCAAGTCAGGCAATTTTCACAGAAATGATCTGATAGCACTTCTCTGCAACCCGCTTTTTACCCTCTATCTTGGAGAGTCTGAGTTCTCGCAGCAAAGCGTCAGTCTCGTAAAGAAAATTTCCTCCGAAGACAGAAAATACAGGACTGTAAGCGGTATCTCTGGTTGGAAGAGGGTCTTGGAATACATAGTAGAACAGAATACTAAGCTTTCTGCGGTCGCCCATAATATAGACTCGGCACTTGATTCGGTATCGTCAAAGTTCGGAAGAAGAAATTTTGCCGCGATGACTTCTGATCTGAGAAAGATTTTTTCAGAACTCAAGGTTTCTAAGAGTTCGGAACTGCTTATAGAGAGAAATGAAACCACTAGGGAGTGTTTCGATGAATTTTTTTCTTTTCTAAGGGATCTTTCCTTCTCCTACAGAGAGTTTGATTTCCGGGTTTCAGACCCCGGAGAGTATCTTCTTTTTCTGAATGAGTTCATGGAACAGAGAACTGTTCACTATAAAACTCCCTGCGATGGTGATTCGGAAAGGGTGAGCATTACTGATTTCTCTGCAGCCCGCGGAATAAACCCGAGATTTCTTTTTCTGGTCGGGCTTTCTGATACTTGTTTTCCTTCACCTCTTTCTGCGGACCCTGTGCTCAAGCCCAGGGAAAAGGTGGAAATAAACCGGGCGCTTAAAAAAAGGGTGTTTGATGAGCAAGATCTTCATTATGAAAAGGAAAGACATCTTTTCTCTACCCTTAGCACTGCCTCTTCTGAGAAGGTCTTTCTTTCCTGCTTCCGTTACGATCAGAAATCAAGAGATGTAATCCGTTCTGACTTTCTTGAGGAAATGGTTATCTCTTCTTCGGCACGGTGCTCTGAAAACTTCTCAAAAGCTGGAGAGATATTCTCTAGGGAAGATATTTTGTTTTACTATTTTTCACCTTCGAGAAGGATGCCTGATGTTGACCCTAAGATCGCCGAGATCATAAGAGAGCACTACGGTTCGGATATGGTTGGTCATCTCTCAAGCGGCATTTCCGCCGAGAGAAAAAGACTTGATCTTGAGGGGAGTTATACGAATTTCGAAGGGGTTCTCCGTAACGCTCCTCCGCCCCCGGACGCTTTTTCACCCACAAAGCTTGAAACCTACGGGACATGTCCCTTCATGTATTTTTCGAGGGAAATCCTAGAGCTGAATTTGGTCAGGGACCCCGACGAACAGAGGGCCTCGCAGCTTGATCTTGGTTCACTTGCCCATGAGATCCTAAAAGAGTTCATGGAGACAGTTTTCGCCAATGGCTCCGACTGGCAAGAAGTGAGCCGTGTTGCGGAGCTCTATGAAAAACTCAGAAGTAAGTACGAAAATAAGCCCGGGGTTTTCTCCCATCTTCCAAAGAATGTAGCGGAGATTGGAAAGAAAAGATTTTTTGACTATGTTTTGCCAAACTTCATAACCGATGAGGTTCAGAGAATCAGAAAGGATGAATTCATCCCTCGGGTTTTCGAACAAGAAGTGAATTTTCGCATCGGGAATGCAGAAATCAGTGGAAAAGTGGACAGGGTGGATGTCCACAGAGAGGATAAAAAGAAAACCGCAATTATCGATTACAAGATCGGAAGTGTAAAAGGGAGAAAATATTTTGATTTTGAAAATCTGCAGCTTCCTCTTTACTTAAAGGCGCTGTCTGATGAAGGTGCTGCTCCCTTCGGGGGATCTTATCTTTCAATTGGAAAACCTGGAGAAATTGTTTCTTCCAAAGACCCTTATCTTGATGAAGCGGCTTCGCTTGTGGAGTACTACGTGGAGAATATAAAAAAAGGTTTTTTCCCTCCCTATATAGGGAAAAAAGAGGAGAACCAGGAAACTCACTGTCTTGAGATGGCCAAGGGGCGTCCCTGCTCCTACTGTGATTACTCTGATCTTTGCAGGGTAAAACAAGGAGTGGTAAGGAGAACCGGGCAGGGGCGAGGATAAGTCATGGAGAGAATTTCCAACTTTTTAGATCTTAACGAAGAGCAGTCTCTGATGCTTCGCCCGGCAAAAAAAGTGGCGGTCAGAGCGGGGGCAGGTTCGGGAAAGACAAGAGCCATAATAGCCAGGTATTTGTGGATTCTGGAAGAAGGAGAAGCGGATATTCCTCAAATTGTGACCGTTACCTTTACGGAAAACGCCGCTGCGGAACTGAAATCCAGAATAAGTTCTGAGATTACGAGGTATATTGAAGATTACGGCCACAGGGGAAATATAGCCGGGGGATGGCACAGGAAGTTCTTCTCCGCTCCCATAGGAACTATCCACAGTTTCTGTTCAGGGATACTGAGAGAAAATGTCTTTGATTCAGGGCTTCCGTTTAACTTCTCGGTACTTGAAGATTCCGAGGAGAGTGTTTTTTACGAACAGAATATCGGCAAGTTTCTTCTCATGAAGATCAAAGAGGGCGACCCCAAGCTCCAGAGACTTCTCGAGATGGAGTCTTATGATTATGCCCAGATCATGAAGATCATAACCATGATACTGAAAGAAGCGGCAAGGCTCCATCTAAGCCCTCCTTTTTCTTATTACGGAGAGAGTCTCAGTACTAAAAAAACCGACCCAGAAGCGCTTGAATCCATGGGTGAAAATCTTCAAATAAAGATTGGGGACTATATTTCCGTTCTTTTGCCTCAATCCAAAAAGAGAAAGCAGGCTCTTCAGGATCTAAGCGAAAAAATAGACATGAATCTGGGTCTTGACAGGAATATTCGCTACCTTAGAGCCGTTTATCAAGAGGCAAAAAAGGAGATGAAGAATTCCGAGGTTGAGCAGTCAAGGCTCGCGCTTGTTAATACGCTCTTTTCACTAATGGGGTATTACGATTCGGAAATCAACTCTATTTATCTTTCTTTATCTGGCGACGCGTATCATTTTCTGAGGCAGAGGAAAATCCTCAAGGAGAAAATAGAGTATGAGGATATGATATGTTTCACAATTGAACTTCTCGAGAAAAATCCTGAAATATTAGGTTATTACAGAAACTTCCTAAAGTTTATTATAGTTGATGAATTCCAAGATACCGATTCCCGTCAGCTCGAGTTGATGAATCTTCTCACAGACGGTAATTCTGGGTGCAGTCTTATTGTAGTCGGTGACGTAAACCAGTCCGTTTACGGTTTCAGGGGAGCCGATCCAGAGACGTTCAGAGAGATACTTCAGACTGAGGATTTCGAGAAAATATCCTTTGCCACAAATTATCGCTCGAGTGGTAGTCTCATAGATTTTTTCAATGTTTTCTTCACTGGCACTTTCCCCGAAGGATATTATGAAAAGATGACCGCTCCCGTTTCCCGGCCCGGCCTCGGTATTTCAGTGGAAATAATCGCTTGCGAAGGTGCGAAGGCCGACGAGTCGGTCGAACTTGAAGCCCGCGCTGTGGCATCAAAGATAAAAGAGATACGGAAGGAATCCTCAGAAGAGATTGCTCTTCTGTTTAGAAGGTCTTCAAACGTCTCTGTATACGAAAAAG
>JAPOSJ010000077.1 GCA_026709745.1 Candidatus Dadabacteria bacterium
ATATAAGACCAGCCTTTATACTTGCTCGTGGTGAAAATGAAGATATTTTTTTCTTCTAGTTTCTCTTTCCATTCTCGGAAATCGAGGCTTTCTACTGAACATCCCAGCCAGCCCCGCACGCGCTCTGCGGCTGCAGACGCTGAAGTTCTGGATTCTAACATGGGTGGGTCAAACGGCTCGACCGGTTCGGCCATATCTTTGCGTAGTTCAATAATCAGGTCGCGGAGCCTCTCCACCATAGCGGTTATGCGGCGTATATCTGAATTGTCGAAAAGATCATCATACTTGTCCCTGAACTTGCGGAAAGAGAAATTTCTGCTGAACCGGTATTGCTCCGGTAGGGATTCGGAAACAAATACCCATCGGGGCACTTTGTAGAGGTCGGCAAGAATATCGAGCTGATTGAAAGTGGGCTTGAGAATCCCCCTCTCCATAGAGTCGATTTTTTTAACCGTTTTTTTTACATCGACGATGCTGAGACCGATCTGTTCACGGCATTTACGAAGGACTTGCGGATTAATGTTTTCTACTTTTGCCGCCATGAATTAACACCTTTGGTCGCTAAAGTGCGAAAGTATCCTCATCTGATGAATCTGGACTGTAAAAAAATAACACATTCGCTAAGGAAATTGAAGCGATCTCATGCCACCGGGGTCAGTATGTTTTAATGGGAGATAATGTCCCAAAGCAATTCTGAAACTTGTATATAATTTGATCGATATGGCTGTGGAAATACCGTGTAAGCTAACTAACAGGGAAATGAATTTGCTTTCCATGATTGCCGTTGAGCAGACATGCAGGTGTCTGGATGAAAATCAGAAATCTGGAGTGTACTAATTTCCATGAGCCATAAACTTCTTTTTGAACCTGAAAAATCTGAACTGCCGTCAGTTTCCGCTTTCAGGGAAATGGGCGCCTACGAAGCGCTCTGGAGTGGGAAAGGCATGTCTTTTAAGAAGCTAGCCGAAATGCGTCGTAGTCCGGAATCGGTTCTGTCTGATTTTGTTGATGAAGAGACGGCCTATGATTTTGCAGACCGCGTCCGCGGTCTGCTTGCGGATGCTGGAATTGATAAATTCGGAGTCCGTGTTTACGGCACGTGGGAGTACCCCGAAGGGCTCCATGATGTCGCTCATCCGCTTGAACTGCTCTATTTTCAGGGATCATGGGATCTAGTTTACACGAGGTCGGTTTCCGTCGTGGGTACCCGAAACCCTTCTGAGAGAGGAAAGGCACGGACACGCAGGCTCGTCAGGAATTTAGTAAAAGATGGATTCACCATAATTTCAGGCCTAGCGGCGGGGATTGATACGGTCGCACACACCACGGCAATTGAAAGTGGTGGGTGGACGATAGCGGTGATAGGTACTCCTCTTTCAGAAACATATCCCAAAGAAAATGTGGAACTTCAGAAACGTATCGCTAAAGAACATCTGCTCATAAGCCAGATCCCTGTATGGCGCTACTCTCAGCAGGTACCTAGAGTTAATCGGTTCTTTTTTCCGCAGCGGAACGTGATGATGTCCGCACTCGCCGAAGCGACTGTCATTGTCGAGGCCAGTGAGACGTCGGGAACGCGGTTTCAGGCCGAAGCAGCTATTGAGCAGGGCAGAAAACTCTTTATTCTGGACAGCTGCTTTCAAAATCCTGCC
Organism: Candidatus Dadabacteria bacterium; assembly: GCA_026709745.1. Classification (GTDB taxonomy): domain Bacteria; phylum Desulfobacterota_D; class UBA1144; order Nemesobacterales; family Nemesobacteraceae; genus Nemesobacter. The sequence goes on from JAPOSJ010000077.1 coordinate 1,653, forward strand.
CTTACCTGGCCTGAAAAGTTTGAGAGAAAAGGAGCAGTGAGGGTTGCCTACTATGAAGATATAAGGAGACATCTTGGTTGTTAAGCTTTCCGAGATTGATGATCTTTCCCGCCCGGAACATCGTTTTCTTGAGCCCGGTGACAGGTGTTTTTTTCTTTGGGAATATACCTCGAACCGCGGCTATAAGTTCAGCGAAGCCAACAACCTGATTCTGAATTTCAAGAAATCTCCGGATAGGGAAGGTAGGCCTGAATGGCAGTACAAAGAACAGGCGATAGAGAAAATAGCGGAGGCGTTTCTAAGATCGCTTGGAACCGAGTGGCTTCGGAGTGTGACTCTGGTTCCTATTCCTCCTTCGGGAGCCAAGGGATCTTCACAGTATGACGACCGCATGCTCCGTGTGCTGGAGAGACTAGACGAAAAACTCGGCAGCAGTCTTGATGTCCACGAGTTGATTCTGCAACGCGAAAGCACCCTTGCGGACCACAAAGCCGACCAGCGACAGCCCATTGAAAGCTAATTGGTAATTATAGTTTTGATGAACAAACCATTCTCCCCAAGCCAGCGAGGATAGTTTTATTTGATGACCTTCTTACTACTGGAAGGCATTTTAAAGCTGCCAAACATTTGCTTCAGATGCAGTATCCAGGCACGGAAATTCTGGGGATTTTTGTGGCTCGCAGTTTGCGCCTGCTGGATTAAGGAGATCCTCAGTCAGGGAAAGTAGTAATATTTTTCAGGAAAAGCTGCGAGCGGGATTCTAAGATATGTGCTACTGAACGTGATTTTTGCCTATCTAAGGGAACCCGGGAGATATAAAGATAAACTATGCGAAGACCCAAAACACACGAGTAGGAAACTCGGGAGCAAGTTGGCCAAAAAATGAGAAGTGTCTAAGCTTGGAGTCTATAGACATATTTCTGCCAGTTTTATGATTTGCGCAGGTCAAGAAAAAGACAGTCAAGGTAAAGGGGGTTAAAGAGGTTAAAAATGTCGCAAAAAACCAGTTGGCACTTTTCCAGAACTTGAAATCTTCCAAAGCAGAATATCCTCAGCAAACCTGTAACCAATAGCGAAACAATCCTCAAGTCCGGTATCGACATCCAGTACAATTTTTATCCAATCCATGAGATTTTCTTTATTCATTTTGTCCTACATATTTCGACAGAATTTATTCGAAACGACTATTTGAATGTAAGGAGACCAGCATCCTCCTGTGCAGGTGAAGGTAATTAGTATTTCCGTTGAGATAATTAATTCCGCTTATTTTTGTATTTCATCCAGTCTTGTCCGGGTCACACGAAAAGGTTTCCGAGACGAAAGCGCATAGCGGACGAACTAACCTTAAAACTATTGGCGAGCGTGCTGACAGCGCTTTCATCGTCAATATCGAACGATTCACTCCCCAGAGCTTTTGTCAAAAAGAGTTCAGGCATTAGCAACTCGGCAGCAAACAAGTTCGCTTCGATCTCCATTTTATCGACACCGGCCGCTGACACAGAATTGCGCATTAGCATGGGAAATGCTTTGTCGATGTGAACTTCTTTAGTGATTTGTGCCTTATGCAGGATCAGGTGACCACACTCATGGGCGATCGTGAATCTTCGACGGTTGGGGTGATGAAGGGCATTCACCCCGATGATTGGTCTATCCGTATTAATGTATATTATACCTGAAAGCTCGCTATCGAGCGGAGAGAAGAGGAGGCGTACACCAAGCTTCTTGATGATCCGTACAACCGGAACTGGAGGTTCGGTCACTTTGTTGCTTTGGAGAAGTTCCTGTGCATGACTCACAATTGTGCATCTTCTTGATGGTCTCATCACTCCCCTCTTTAAATATCTTAGTTTCTGTTATTCAGAAGCACTGCTTATCAGATGTAATACTTCTCGGCGCTGTTTACTGCTGAGTCCTTTTTCAGGAAGAGGTAGCGTGGGCGGCTTATCATTTTTATGCATTGAGTCCGGTGGCAATGGTAGCAGTGTAGCTGGTGAATCAAGGTCCAGAGCATTGGCAACTGCGTAGAGATGGTGCACAAGCACCTGCTGGCGTCCGGTTTCGATGTTAGCAAGGGATGCCCGTGAAATTCCGATTTCCGCGGCAAGTTGAGCCTGCGTCTGACCAGCACCGTTACGGAGGCGCCTGACTTTATCCCCTAGTGCGCGATAGATGTGCCCAACATGCATGGTTACATTATAGTTGCAAACAAAACTCGCGTCAATCTCACAAACTAAAAGATTATTAAACAAACATTATTTTAGAGATTTTCTTGACATTTTTACTGACTCATGATATAAAAAACCTAGTAAGAATTTAGTATAAAAATGAAGTATATCAAAAGATTAAGAGATGAAATAAAAATCGCAGTATAAGGATACTGCAAGGAGATTAACCATTGTCCAAGGGACCGAAAACCCATCATATTGTCTCCAATCCGAAGGGTGGTTGGGATGTGAAGCGCGGGGGAGCCAGTCGCTCCAGTAGTCATCATGATACCAAGCAGCAAGCTATCAGTCGTGGTCGAGAGATCAGCCGGAATCAGAATACTGAGCTACGAATCCATAACAAGGACGGATGCATTAGCGGGAGCGATAGTCACGGCAACGACCCTTTTCCTCCCAAGGGTTGATGTGAGTCAAATAAAAAATGGAGGAGGTAAAACCATGAAACATCTCCCAGGACCGCAACAGATCATCATTGCCGGACGTGAGGTGAAGTGGGACCAAGCAACCTTAAGCTA
>JAPOSJ010000089.1 GCA_026709745.1 Candidatus Dadabacteria bacterium
ACATTACTCCATGGATACAGGGTGGAAAAACCAATGAGGACAATTGCCAGTTGTTATGTAAAAAATGTAACAGGGAAAAATCCTCAAAGTGATGAAAGAGTAAAAAAACCAGACGGGACAACTGATACCATCCCTAATATATCCGACTGCTACACCTGAAAATGTAGCAAAATCTATAATGAAAAGGACTACCTAAAAAGGAATGGAATTATCTAAAACGCAAACGGAAAAAGAAATTTATGGCTAACAAAGCAAAGAAGAGAAATATGGGTTTTGGGTAATTAGGTGTATAATTTCCATATCTTACATTTTGTTCCTGAATAGATCGCCTTCTCTAAGGCTTCTCTCTTTACAAAGAGCTTCACCCACTTGACATGACCTGATTTTCAATTAGCTTTTTGTTTGTAAAGTTTCTGTCGCGGGGTGGAGCAGCTTGGTAGCTCGTCGGGCTCATAACCCGAAGGTCGCGGGTTCAAATCCCGCCCCCGCTACCAACAGTCTTTTGCATAAATCATCCTTCAGTTTACCTCGGAGTCTATCAGCATTTTAATGATGCTGTAAAGACAACGCATATTTCGTTTTTAAATCCATTCGGGTTATACTTCCCCCGCAGGTTCTTTTTAGAATCTTTATCTCCTTAAAAAGGGGTGGCTGTCTCTTTGCTTGTCATGGTATCCCTTGCCCTGGTGCTGGGGGTTATCGGTCAGATGCTCTCCATCAGGACAGGCTTTCCAAGTATCGTATTTTTCCTCATCTTCGGGATTCTCGTAGGACCCGAATTTCTGTCTTTGGTCCATCCATCGGAGTTTGGGGAAGGACTTGAGGTAATAATAAAGCTCTGCGTGGCAATTGTTCTTTTTGAAGCAGGACTTAACCTGAACAAGGAAGATGCCCTTTCCCACGGAAGCATAATAGTGCTGCTGATAACAGTTGGGGCATTGATTACAATGATAGGCGGGGCGTTTTTCGCTTATTTTCTGGGAGATCTCTCTTGGGAAATGGCATTTGTATACGGTTCTCTGGTCATAGTAACGGGTCCGACCGTCGTTCAGCCACTGCTTAGAAGGTTCAAGGTCAAGCCAAACCTAAAGCACATACTTGAGTATGAAGGAGTTCTGATTGATCCCGTGGGAGCGCTGATAGCTCTTTTCGTGGTCGAGGTAATCCTTATTGGCAGCCATAGTGCATCTGGCACAATCATTGGGTTTGCGGGGCAGTTCATGGAAGTCGGCCAGGCAGTCCTTCTTGTCGCTTACAAGTTCTTGGTAGGAGGACTTCTGGGAGTTCTCGGAGGCTACGCTGCGACCTTCGCGGTCAAGAGATTTTATATCTACATGGAAGACTTCGTAGATCTTTTTATTCTTGCATCCGCTCTTGCCGTCTACGGATTTGCCGAGATGGTGACCCTTGACTCAGGACTGGTGGCAGCCATAGTCTCCGGAGCCATAGTGGGGAACCTGAATATTCCCGAAGAAGAGGAAATGAAGAAGTTCAAAGGCAAGCTTACGATCCTTGTTATTTCCCTGCTCTTCATTTTTCTCGCAGCAAGCCTGGAACTTGATTACATAAGGGACCTGGGTATTTACGGACCACTGATTGTACTGGGACTGCTCTTTATTGTGCGTCCAGTGGAAATATTTCTGCTCTGCATACGTTCCGGTCTTTCGATCAGGGAGAAGATATTTCTTTCGTTTGTCTCGCCGAGGGGAATAATCGCCGCGTCAATAGCTTCAATTATAGCTCTGGAACTGCACCAGCATGAAATTGAGGGAGCTAACACCGTACAGGGTCTTGTGTTTCTTACCATAGCGATCTCAGTTTTCCTCCAGGGAGGAGTTGGAGGCTTTGTATCAAGAGTGCTTGGTGTTAACGACAAAAGAAACAATGTGGTGATAGTGGGAGCAAATAATCTTGCGAGACTTCTGGCAAGGTTGCTTGAAAAAACAGGAAAGCGTGTCTGCTTGATAGACACAAACAGAAGGCTTGTTGAGCTTTCTGGATCACAGGGACTAAACGCAGTTGAGGGAAACGCCCTGACGGTGGATGGACTTGAAAAAACCGAGATATCCTCTCAAGATACGCTCATATCACTCACAACAAGCGACCACGTTAATGTTCTTGCCTGCCGCTTGGTGAGAATAGACTTCAAGGTCGCAGGCGTCTGCGCACTTCTGAACCACCAAGCGAGTTCTTCCGATATTGAAGACATGCAAAGATTCAGGGTTCCTCTGGCTTTTGGAAAACAAATTGACATAATGGACATATATTCAAAAATTGCCGGCAAGGAATACGTTGTTTTTAGATCCATTATCAGAAAAGAAGAAATTGATAATATGAACTTTGAGAAATCGCTTCCAGAACACCTGATTCCACTTGTGGTGGAGAGAGCGAGAACCGATGAAGTTTTCGTCTACCACGAAGGCTTTAACATTGAAGCGGGAGACAAGGTGTCCATTCTTGACGTGAACCCAGTTTTAACAAGCCCAGATATTATAGAGGGAACGGAGAAAGATCTGATTGAAGTTTAGAGGGTTATAGAAAATGAGTTCCGAAATGAAATCTTTTGAGAAAACTCTTGAGGAGATAAAAAAGATTGTCGATACGCTTGAAGAAGGGAATCTCCCACTTGACGCATCAATTGCAAAGTTCGAGCTTGGAGCAAAGCTGATAAAACAGTGCTATGCAGACCTTGAGAGCGTAAAGAAAAAAATAAGCCTCATAGTGGAAAAAAATGATGGATCCTTGGAACTTCAGGATTTCGATGGGGAAGAGCGGTAAATGGGTTTTGACGCGAAGGATTACCTCAATGAAAGAAAAAAGGTCGTAAACAGCGCCCTGCTTGAATATCTTCCACCCGACAAGCCTCAAACCAAACTCCTTGAATCGGTTATCTACAGTATTTACCCGGGCGGAAAGAGACTGAGACCGGTGCTCTGCCTTGCCGCGTCAGAACTTGTATGTGGAAACCACGATGGTGCTCTGCCTCTTGCATGTGCAATTGAGATGGTGCACACCTATTCAATGATTCACGACGATCTACCTTCTATGGACGATGATGACACTAGAAGAAGCGTGCCTACAAATCACAGGGTTTTTGGAGAAGCGGTGGCGACTCTGGCGGGAGACGCCCTCCTCACAGATGCCTTCAGTCTCTTAGCGAAAAAGCTTCCTCAAAACAGAGTGTCTTCAGAACTTGCGCTCCGCGCCGTTTCTCTTCTTGCGGACGCGGCAGGATCAAAGGGTATGGTTCTCGGACAGGCGTTTGACCTTGAGATGAATCTCTCTTTACCCTCCGAGGAAGAAGTTCTAAATACGTATCTGCTGAAAACGGCGAAAATGATAACGGCTTCCGTTGTCGGGGGAGCGACCGTGGCAGGAGCCCGGGAAGACGAGCTTCGCAGTCTCCAGTTTTATTCTGAGAAAATAGGAGTAGCGTTTCAGATAAAAGACGACCTGCTTGATTCCCATAACGCAGCGGACAAGGGCGGGGAGAATGCGCAAAAACATACGTATCCTTCTCTTCTAGGCATAAACGCGGCAAGGGAAAAGGTTTTTGAGCTTACGGATCAGGCCATAAAAAATCTTGCAGTTTTTGAGAAAAATCCAAACCCCCTCAAAGAAATAGCCCTCTGGTTAAGTGAAAGAGACGAATAAGACAAGGCTTGACAGCCTCATACTGCAAAAGAATCTTGCGCCGAGCGGAAACCGCGCCCGCGCCCTTATAATGGCCGGAAGAGTAAGCGTTAATGGAAAGAGGGTGGAAAAACCCGGAACTTCCGTGAGAGTTGACTCGAGGGTGGAGGTGCAGGATCCCCCGAGCAAGTTCGCTAGCAGGGCGGGACTCAAGCTTGAGAAGGCGATAACTGAATTCTCTATTGAGGTCCAAGGAAAGGTTGCCCTTGACATCGGCGCATCAACCGGAGGGTTCACCGACTGTCTTCTGAGATTTGGTGCACAAAGGGTTTACGCGTTTGACGTTGGCCACGGACAGATTGACTGGAAACTCAGAAACGACAACCGGGTCATTGTCAGGGAAAAGATAAACTGCAGGTACCTTAAGCCTGAAGATGTTGGAGAAAAAGTCGATATAGTCACAATCGACGTATCTTTTATCTCTCTTGCACTAATACTGGAACCGGCGTCTCGAGTCCTTACGGACGACGCAACTCTAATCGCCCTTATAAAACCCCAGTTTGAGGTAGGAAGAAAGTATGTGGGAGCTGGGGGAGTGGTAAGAAGAGAAGACAGCCTGAGGGAGGTGAACAACAGGATAATATCCCATCTGACAGAACTCGGATTTGGTGTCAGGGGAGGGATCGAATCCCCCATAAAGGGAACCGCAGGCACCAGGGGGTTTTCCGTTTGGGCTCCCTTAGGGGGGACTTT
>JAPOSJ010000081.1 GCA_026709745.1 Candidatus Dadabacteria bacterium
GTCCGGCCTACAATGCTGATTTTGACGGAGACCAGATGGCGGTTCACGTTCCACTCTCAATTGAGGCACAAACTGAATGCCGCTCACTCGTGATGTCTACGAATAATATTCTTTCTCCAGCACACGGAAAACCTATCATACTTCCCACTCAGGATATAGTGCTCGGGCTTTACTACCTTACGAGAGATTCCGTTTCAGATAAAAGAAGTGCTGACCCGGGAACTGTTCTCTCCGTACGAGAGGTGGTTTTTGCCTACGAGCTTGGCAGAGTCGGTCTGCATGACAGTGTGACTGTAAGAATTGAGGAAAAAAACCATCTTACAACTGTGGGAAGGGTTCTTATGTACGAGGTTATTCCTGAAACCATTTCCTTTGATCTTATCAACAAGCCGATGACCAAGAGGGCGATAGAGGCTCTTGTAGATGAGTGTTTCAGAAAAACCGGTGGAAAGAGCACTGTTCTTCTGGCTGACAGCCTGAGAACGCTAGGATTTAAGTATTCAACACGCTCTGGAGCTTCCATATCAATTACGGACATGATCATTCCGGAATCTAAGAAAGATCTTCTTGAAGATGCCCAGTCAGAAGTTATGAAAGTACAGAACCAGTATTCCCAAGGGCTGATAACCGACGGGGAGAGATACAATAAAGTAATTGATATCTGGGCAAAAACCAGTGATGAGGTGGCCCAGGCAATGATGGAAAAAATTTCTTCAGAGCAGGTAAAAACTGGCAAGAACACTAGTATTACCGGACCGAGTTCAAACCCCATATACATGATGATCGATTCGGGGGCCAGGGGAAGCAAGACCCAGGTAAGACAGCTTGCCGGTATGAGGGGGCTTATGGCGAAGCCTTCGGGAGAGATAATAGAAACTCCCATCACGTCTAATTTCCGTGAGGGCTTGTCTGTGCTCCAGTACTTTATCTCTACTCATGGTGCGAGAAAAGGACTTGCTGACACGGCGCTTAAGACAGCAAACGCCGGCTATCTGACGCGAAGGCTTATTGATGCGGCTCAGGACGTGATGATTACAGAACTTGACTGCGGAACCATAGAAGGAATAAGGGTCAGCGATCTTGTGGAAGGTGGTGAGATAATTGAGAAAGTAGGAGAGAGGGTACTTGGAAGAGTGGTGCTTGAAGACATAGAGGATCCAGAGACCAAAGAGGTGATCGTTCACGCGAACGAGGAGATAGATGAAGCCGCGGTCAAGAAGATAGATCAAGCTGGCATAAGTGAGGTTAGTATCCGCTCTGTTCTTACCTGCGAGACACGACATGGGGTCTGCAGACTCTGCTATGGAAGAAATCTCTCGACCGGAAAGCTTGTTAATATGGGTGAAGCTATAGGCATTGTCGCTGCACAGTCAATTGGGGAGCCAGGCACTCAGCTTACCATGAGAACTTTTCATATAGGTGGTGCTGCGAGCCAGAGGGCCGCCGGGAGATCTCTTGAGAGCCAGAATGAGGGAGTGGTCAGATTTAAAAATGTAAAGGCGGTAAAGGGGCGTGACAACAAGCTGGTGGTTATAAACAGAAGCGGTGTGCTCTCAATTGAGGACAGCAAGGGGTATGAAAGGGAGAAATGTCCGGTTGTACTAGGGGCTAGACTTAACGTCAAAGAAGGGGACAAGGTAAAGAAAGGAAAAATACTCGCCGAGTGGGATCCGTATGCAACTCCGATAGTTTCCGAGATCCCGGGCACAGTGAAGTTCAGAGATCTTGAATCCGGGGTCACGTACAAAGAACAGGTGGACGAAGTAACAGGGTCTTTTAAGAGGGTCGTAGTTGAGACCAAGAATCTCGATATGCATCCTACCCTTGATATAGAGGTAAGGACTGAAGGACTGACGCCCGAAGAGATTGACTCCCTCCCCAAAGAGAAGAAGATACCTTATTCGCTTCCGGTAGGGGCCATTATAGATATCGCCGACAAGGATGAAATAGAGGCGGGAGATGTTCTCGCGAAGATTCCAAGAGCGACTTCCAAGACAAAAGATATTACCGGAGGACTTCCTAGGGTTGCGGAGCTCTTTGAAGCGAGAGTCCCCAAAGAACCGGCGGTTGTAAGCGAAATCGACGGAGTTATTTCCTATGGAAAAGACCTGAAGGGGAAGAAAAGGGTTGTTGTGACTCCGGAGATGGGAGAGCCCAAGGAGTACATCGTTCCCAGAGGAAAGCATATCCTTGTAAGGGAGGGTGAATTTGTTTCTTCTGGGGATCAGCTTGTTGACGGTGCGGTCAATCCTCACGACATTTTGAATATCATGGGTGAAAAAGCTCTTGCAAACTACATGGTTAACGAAATCCAGGAAGTGTACAGACTTCAGGGCGTTAAGATCAACGACAAGCATATTGAGGTTATAGTCAAGCAGATGCTTAAGCGGGTAAGGATAAAAGACCCGGGCGACACAACAATGCTTGTCGGCGAGGCCGTGGAGAAAAATGTTTTCTTTGAGGAAAACGAGAAAATAATGCAGGAGGACGGAGAACCTGCCGCTGCGGAACCGCTTCTTCTGGGTATAACACGTGCTTCACTGAGTACGCGTAGTTGGCTTTCAGCAGCGTCTTTCCAGGAGACCACCAGAGTTCTTACGGAGGCTTCCTGCGAGGGCCGAGAAGACGATCTCAGGGGATTAAAGGAAAATGTTATAGTGGGCAGGCTGATTCCGGCTGGCACCGGTCTTCCCATGTACAGAGACATAGCAATAGAGACAGAAGTGCCGGAAATACCAGTACCCATGTCGGAACTCGAAGAGACAAGCGAAGATATTCTGCTGGAGAGTTAATATCTCCCCGGCAGTCTGTTTACTTTTTCTGATCATCCATGGAAAAAAGCTATAATCCCTCCGAGGTTGAACAGAGGGTGTACGACTTCTGGATATCTTCGGGACTCCACAAATCCGAAATAAGTGACTCGGCAGAGGTTTTCTCTGTAGTTATTCCCCCTCCCAACGTGACCGGTTCACTGCACATAGGTCACGCCCTTAACAATACCATTCAGGACATTCTCGTAAGATACAAGCGAATGAGAGGTTTTGACGTTCTTTGGGTGCCGGGCACTGACCACGCCGGCATTGCCACCCAGATGATGGTTGAAAAGGAGCTTGCTTCTGAGGGACTGACAAAAAATAGTCTTGGAAGGGAGAAGTTCCTCGAGCGGACCTGGCAATGGAAAGAGAATTCAGGAAATCGCATCACTGAACAATTAAGAAGACTCGGGGTACTTCCTGACTGGAATATGGAAAGGTTTACTCTTGATGAGGGTCTTTCAGATGCAGTGAGAAAGGTTTTTGTCGATCTTCATTCCCAAGGACTTATCTACAGGGACAAAAGGCTTGTCAACTGGGATCCCAGCCTTCGCACTGCCATATCAGATCTGGAAGTGGAACAGAGAGAGACACGGGGTAATTACTGGCATATCAGATACCCGATAGAAGGAGACGAAGGGCTCTTTGTTACAGTCGCTACCACGCGTCCTGAAACTATGCTTGGAGACACGGCAGTAGCGGTACATCCTGATGATCCGAGATATGCGGCTCTGGTGGGCAGAAACGCGATTCTTCCTCTCCTTGGAAGAAAGATTCCTGTAATAGCAGATGAATACAGCGACCCTGAGAAAGGTACTGGTGCCGTCAAGATAACTCCGGGCCATGACTTTAACGATTTTGAGGTAGGAAAACGAAATGGTCTTTCTGTACTCAATATCCTTGATGAACACGGTCATATAACGGGAGATGTCCCGAAGAAATACTCTGGACTTGAGAGATTTGAAGCTAGAGAGGCTATAGTCAATGACCTTGAGAAAGGAGGGTTTCTGGTAAAGGTTGAGCAGACCATTCATACCGTTCCCTACGGCGACCGTTCCAAGGTGGTCGTTGAGCCCTGGCTTACTGATCAGTGGTATGTCGACACAAAAGAACTTGCCGCGGATGCCATCTTGCGAGTGGAGCGTGGAGAGATATGTTTTCATCCAAAGTTCTGGGAGAGCACATATTTTGAGTGGATGAAGAACATAGAGCCGTGGTGTATTTCTAGGCAGCTTTGGTGGGGCCACCGTATACCTGCGTGGTACGGGCCTGACGGGAAGATTTTTGTTGCTGTAAGCGAACGTGAGGCAAAAGCTCAGGCGAATAGGCATTACGGAGAAGAGACTGTGCTTAAAAGAGACTCAGATGTTCTTGACACCTGGTTTTCTTCAGGGCTCTGGCCGTTTTCCACACTGGGATGGCCAGAGGATACCGAAGCCTTAAGACACTACTATCCGACATCATGTCTTGTTACCGGTTTTGATATCATTTTTTTCTGGGTCGCGAGGATGATAATGCTCGGACTAAGGTTCATGAAGGGTGTGCCTTTCAGGAATGT
>JAPOSJ010000179.1 GCA_026709745.1 Candidatus Dadabacteria bacterium
GAAACTGTAATTACTTAATGCGGAAGGGGGGGAATGGGGGGCGGTTTTCCCTATATTTTGGCAGTGACCATTATCAGCAGGTGGTTCGTTAAGAAAAGAGCGCTCGCCATAGGAATCGCCACTGCAGGGGTTCCCGTAAGTGGACTGGTGGTAAACCCGCTTACCACTTGGCTTATAGAGTCATTCGGTTACGAGCGTGCGCTTATTTATCTCTCCATAATTTTTACCGTGATGTTATGTTTTGGGTTCCTGGTGAAAAGCCGCCCCGAAGACATGAACATGAAGGCCTATGGAGAGGACTCTGAAGATTTGGCAGAGCAGAAGGAAACCTCTGACTGGAGTGCTAAGGAAGCATTCTCACACTCTAGTTTCTGGCTTATGTATGCCGCTTTTTTCTTTGGGTTTAACACTTTTCTTATTATTATCGTTAATCTTTTTAATTTCTCGGTAGGATCGGGAATAACGCCGCTTGTGGCAGCTGGAGCACCTGCCTTCATAGGAGCGGGAAGCATTATAGGGCGGATATTCTTCTCTGGAGTCGTAATTAACATCCTCAGGGACGTGCGCATACTGTTTGTCTGTTATTTTCTCCAGGCAAGTTCAATAATCCTGATTCTGTCGGTCGCGGAGGTATGGTCGCTTTACCTGTTTGGCTTTCTGTTTGGCTTTTTCTACAGTGGATGGGTCCCCATGTTTCCGACCATACTCGGAAGATTCTACGGCCTTAAGTCGCTTGGAAGCATTTTCGGCGTTTTCGGCACGGCATTCTCACTGGCCGCGATCAGTGGCCCTCTCATTTCAGGATTTCTGTTCGACATGACCCAGAGCTATCAGAACTCGCTTATAGTGGCGATGGGGGCATCCTTCATAACGGCCCTCATAACATTTTTTATACAGACTCCAGCAAAAAAAACTGACAAAGAGAGTACTTAGTCCTCCTGTTTTGGTTATATTACATACACGGAGAAAAAACCATGTTCGGACTTGGCACCGCTGAATTGCTCATAATAATGGCCATAGCCCTTTTGGTACTGGGCCCCCAGGAACTACCCAAGGTAGCAAGAACCCTCGGCAGGGGAATAAGAGAACTTCAAAGGGCTAAGGACGATCTGAAAAAGAACATAGAATTTGAAGACGATGGGGAGGAAAAGACCAAGTCCTAGGCATACGAAAAGAGCGAAGCCTCTTACTTGTCAAAAGGACTTTCTCTGATAATATTTACAGTAATTGTCTTGCCCCCGAGCCCTCTTTATGCCGAAGATAACCATCAACGGAACTGAACTTGATGTGGATGATGGCTTGAACGTCATCCAAGCTGCAGCGGTGGCCGGGATAGAGATTCCCCATTTCTGTTATCACCCCTCGCTGAGCGTTGTCGCCCAGTGCAGACAGTGCCTCGTGGAAGTTGAGGGCGTTCCCAAGGTGCTCCCCGCATGCAACACGACTGTAAGAGATGGCCTTGTCGTGAAAACCGACACTGAAAAAGCCCTTGAGGCAAGAAAAGCAGCCGTTGAGTTCACTCTTATAAACCACCCGCTTGACTGTCCCATATGTGACAAGGGTGGAGAATGTCCACTTCAGATGACCACCTTTGCTCATGGTCCCGGATACAGCAGGGTCGGCGGTCCCGAAAACAAGAAGGTAAGGCAGAAAAGTTACTTGAGCGACCGGATAATGTACGACCCGAACAGGTGCATCATGTGCACAAGATGCGTACGTTTTACTGATGAAGTGACAAGAACCCATGAACTGGGAACCACAGGTAGAGGTTTCCGGAAAAAAATCTCGGTTTTCCCCGGGAAAAAACTTGACAATGAACTTGCAGGAAACGTGATCGACATCTGCCCGGTGGGAGCCCTGCTCACAAAGAACACACTTCATGAGGAGAGGGTCTGGTACATGGAGTTCACAGACTCGGTGTGTTCTCTCTGCAGTACGGGGTGTAATATTACAGTGGGCGTCGATCCTAGAAAAGGAAAGGTCTCCCGCATACGCCCAAGAATAAACCAAGAAGTTAACGGACACTGGATATGTGACAAGGGAAGATACGACTATAAGGAAATACAGGAGTCTTCCAGACTCAGAGACCCCATAATAAAAAATCATAAAGACTACGAAATAGCTTCCTGGGAAGATGCAGTTAACAATGTTGGCTCAAAATTATCAAGAACAATTTCGAGCGCTGCGGGACCCTACGCGATTGCAGCTTCCGCGACTCTTACAAATGAGGAAATGTTTCTCGCATCGAAGCTCTCCTCACTTCTTGGAGACTGCCCGGTAATATGCGGTGCAGGGGCCGAGAAAACAGAGAAAAAATTCGGACTTGTAAGCAGCGACCCCTATCCTAACAGCACAGGATCAAGAAATCTTATGACACATGGAAACGGATACGGCACGAAGACGATAATCGACCTGTTGCTTGCAGACAAAATCAAAACTCTGATCGTCATAGAAACGGATCTGTTCAAGGTGGTTTCAGATCACGAGAAGCAGTTACTTTCAAACGCACTTGAGAAAATAAGCTTTCTTGTCATTATTGACTACACGCTGACCGAAACTGCGAGATATGCCCACGCGATACTTCCGTCCGCAAGCCCTTACGAAAAAGACGGAACTTTTACAAATGATGCCGGACGTGTTCAGAAAATAAAAAAAGCCATAGCTCCCCCGGGAACGGCAAAACCGGGATGGGAAGTTCTGTGCATGATCGGGGAGAAGATTGACAAGTCCCTGTTCTCCTACAACTGCGCATCTGAAGTGATGGATGATATAAGCCTCAAGTTCCCCAGATACGGAGAAATGAGCTATGACAAGATAGGAGCCGTCGGAAAAGTTATTGAAAACGGAATGGCAAAATGACTCCACTTCTGATAACAATAACGGTTGCAAAGATAGCTCTTGTTTTTTTCGTCGTTCTGACCGTGGTCGCATATCTTACATACTCAGAAAGAAGACTGAGCGCATTCATACAGGATCGATATGGACCGAACAGGGTCGGACCCTCGGGACTACTCCAACCTCTTGCAGACGGCATCAAGTTCATTTTCAAAGAAGACATAATACCCCCGAAAGCAAACAAGACCATGTACATCATGGCCCCGGCGTTCGCACTAGTGACAGCTCTTGCGGCCTTGGCAGTAATTCCTATAGGAAAAGGTTTTGAGATGGATCTTTTTGGATTTCTCCAGGACCCAGTGTTCATAAGGTTCCAGATAGCCGATATAAACGTCGGCCTTCTCTACGTGCTCGGAATAAGTTCACTCAGTGTATACGGCGTGGTGCTCGGTGTGTGGGGTTCAAACAGCAAGTACTCGCTTCTGGGAGGCCTCAGAGCTGCAGCGCAGCTTATAAGCTATGAACTTGCTCTGGGCCTTTCCATTCTGGGGGTAGTTGCCATAACGGGATCGCTTCGCCTCGGGGACATAATCGAAGCGCAGGAGAATATGTGGTTCATAATCCCGTCCTTTATAGGATTTGTGGTTTTCATAGTTTCCGCGTTTGCAGAAACCAACAGGCTTCCGTTTGATATGCCGGAAGCCGAACCAGAGATCGTCGCCGGCTATCACACCGAATACAGCAGTATGAAATTTGCAATGTTCTTTATGGCCGAATACACTCATATGATAGTTGCATCATGCATGATAACTTGTTTGTTTCTGGGTGGTTGGTATCCCTTACCGTTCGGAGGGTGGTTCGGCATTGATATCAACACGCATTGGTATCTGCCGCCAGCTGTGTTTATCGGCAAAGTCCTTTTCTTACTCTTCCTGTTCATCTGGGTAAGATGGACTTTGCCAAGATTCAGATATGACCAGGTAATGGGCCTCGGATGGAGGAAGCTCTTTCCCTTGGCAGTAGCCAATCTGCTTCTCATAAGTTTCCTTATAGTTGGCGGAATTCTTTAACGCAATCTGGTTTTGGCTTCTCTGAAATTTTTGCTGAGTCTCTATCCCTAAATAATATTGGGGATAATGTCGCTCCTTATTTCCAACATCAGAAGCTAAAAACTTTTCCTGTTCCGTTCCAACATGATCGAACTTAATACCTATATCCACACTTTTCCCTCGAATCCCATAAAGCGTTAATTGACCAGGATTCATATCATGTGCGTCCTTCTAAATAAGTACACTGTCCCGAAGCCTCCCAGTGTACTCTGAGCATGAAAACCTGCCCAAATCATTCACATATAGCTCTCTTGTCCACGCATTTCCAAAAGTGCCTATCATCGTCCCTCTTGTAGCTGCCAGCGCCGTTAAAAAGTGATTCGTATGAAGCAGAGTCGGATCCGCACAATCTGGGGGGGGGGGGGGGGGGGGGGGGGGGGGGGGGGGGGGGGGGGTGGGGGGGGG
>JAPOSJ010000056.1 GCA_026709745.1 Candidatus Dadabacteria bacterium
CTTTTCTCTTTTCGGCCCTTGTCGGGATAGTCTTCGGCATATACCCCGCCAAAAAAGCAGCGCAGCTAAATCCCATAGAAGCTCTTAGATACGAGTAAGCATGAACCAAGGCAAGTTCACCGTTCTCTTGTTATTGCTGTTGTTTGACCTAATTCTTATTGTTTCCATCTCGATTTTCTCTGATAATCCCAAAGAATATTTCAAAGAATTTAATTTATTCACATGGATTTCCTTCATAAAGCTTTTGATAATTTCATACCTCAGCTGGAACATTTACACAGAGAGGAAACCTCCCGGTGGAAATTTTAGCTTCAATAACGATCATTCAATCTGGTTCATTGTGGCTTGCGGATTTATTTTTTTATCATTTGATGAATTGTTATCAATACACGAAAATGTGGACAAAGCGATCCATAAGATGCTCGACATGCCGGAAACAGGTCTTACAGACAGAATAGACGATGCGATAATTCTTATTTATGCTACGCTTGGAATCGCGGTACTTTACTCATATAAGAATGAGTTAATAAAATTTGCGAAATCCATACCCTACTTAGCGGTGGGTTTCTTGTTTTTATTTCTCAGAATCTCGATTGATTTTATAACTAACAGAGACGATGTAATTCCTAAAATAATTTCAGATGAAATACTTGTTTCAAAATTAGCCAGAGTCCTACCTGTAATTGAAGGAGGCTCCAAGTTGCTTGCTGAAACATTCTTTATCTTTGTCTTTTACTCGTGCTTTATGCAAGTGAAATCTTCAAAAGCTGGGGCACAAGAGCAAAGCAAAGGAACTTAAGGAATCTGTGTAGGATTGTATATAATTCCCCATAATTTAGGTGTTACTGAAATCTTAAGACAAACAAGAATATCACTATACGAGAATATAGAACATCAACACAATGAGGATCCAGTTGCTAGTTGCTTCCAAAAAACCCTGAATCCGGTATTTTGCTTCCAGATAAATTGCTCGTATTGCTGATCAAGGATTCTTCATGATCCGGCCATTAAAAGAGAATTGGAATACTACCTCAATCTGCCTTTTCGGAGTTGGGTTTAAGATATAGATAAAATGTGCGGCATAACAGGCATCTACAGTCCCGGAGGAACCGTCAGTCCGGTCGTGCTCTCGGCCATGACCGACACTCTCCGTCATAGGGGTCCCGACCACTCCGGCACCTACGTTAACCCAAACGGGACTGTAGGTCTCGGACATACGAGGCTCTCGATCATAGATCTCTCGGAGAGGGGAAACCAGCCCATGGCAAATGACAGCGGCGGGGTACAGGTAAGCTACAACGGCGAGATATACAACTACCAGGAGATCAGGACATGTTCTCCAAGGACCGCAGTTAGTATGAAATAGCGCATAAGAAAATATACTCCTTAACATATTATATAGTCTATGAAAGCCCTTATCTATACACATGAATTTCCTCCATTTCAGGGCGGACTTGCAACAACAAGCTGCAAACTCGCAAAAGGCTTTCAGGAAGCAGGAGTACACACCACTGTTTTGGCTCCAACTTATTCAAAGGAAGACCGTCTCGCAGACAAAAATTTCAACTTTGTAGTCAGAAGAATGGGAATCCTCGCCAGAAATCACGGAGTTCCTTCCCCCATAAGAGAGATCGCAGGTCTGCTTTCGCTGTCAAGATACTTGTCTATTAATACCCCCCCCCCAGATGTGCTTTTACTCATAACCAGAGAAGCACATCTCGTCGGAGGGATCGGACTTGATCCTAACAAATACAGAATCATTGTAAGGGCGGCCGGATATGAGGCAAAAAGATTTCTTCTCGGCAAGAAATGGAAAAACAGACTGCTAGGATCAATTATGAACAGGCTGTACAAGCAGGCTGACAAGATCGTGGGGCCGAGCCAATCAACAAAGCGGCTATTTGCGGAGTCAGGAATTCCGGACTCAAGATTAAAGGTAATACATAACGGAATAAACAGAAATACAATTCTGCGGGAGGCTGACTGTGAGGAAACGCAACAGTTCAGGAAGAAATACGGCGTGGAAAACTCTGAAAAAGTAATCCTGACCGTATCAAGACTTGTTCAGGGAAAAGGACAAGACAAAGTCATAGAAGCACTTTCCGACGTCAGAAAAAAATATGAGAATTTCAAATACATTATTGCCGGTGAAGGAAGTTACGAAAAAGCGTTAAAGGAACTGGCAAGAAACTATCGGCTTGAGGATAAGGTCGTGTTCGCCGGACCTGTGCGACATGAAGAAGTATGGAGTTTTTATGACTCATGCGACATTTTCGCAATGGTCAACAGGACTATATCGAGCAAGGAAAATATTGAAGGTCTACCGAATGTTTTAATCGAGGCGGCTTCAAGAGGCAAGCCCATAATCACGGGTACGGACGGCGGATCGGAGGAAGCAGTCGAGCATGGAGAAAGCGGTTATGTAGTGGACGGGAATGATACCGGACGGATCGCTGAACATATAATCGACCTTATTTCGGATGAAGACAAAAGCAAAAGATTTGGGGAAAGGGGAAGAGAGAAAATGCTTGATGAATTCACCGAAGAAGAAATGATCAAGCAGTATTTGCAGATAGTCGGTCATAGAAAGTAAATATGCGTTTTATGGACTTTCCGCCACTTCTCTTAAGTTGTTGAAATGTGAATCTTATGGTAATTCCAAGTAATTTCCTAGTTTCTCATCCCAACCGTTTGGCGAGAATCTTTTCATTCCGTTTCCCGGATAGAAGGTCACTTCTCCGAAAACAGCTTTTCCATCGACATCATACATATCAATGCGTGTAAAAGCGAAACCTTCTGAGAGCGTTCGTGCGATTTCAATCATATCTGTCAATGACTTTGGCCGCCCGAGTTCTTCCTTGTAATGACCGCCGCACCTTTTTTCCATAAAAAGATCGAGTTTTTGCCAATGAATAGTGTAGAATGCCCTTTTGTGTCCAGTGTATCTGTCTAGGTCTACCTGTATAAAACGGGGAGTTCCATTGAAACAAAAAAACTTATAATCAATAAGACTTCTGTCTTTATTTTCCATGTATTTTTCGCAGACTATTCGTGGCTTAATGTGTTTGTACGCCCATTCTCTTTTTCGAGTGTAGTAATTGGTCGCAAGCCACCTTCTCATTTTCTTTTTCGCTTTCTTCCTGTCAAGTGCCGACTTGTCCTTAACTATTATGTTCCATTCACAACCATGTGATGCCTTCAGGACAAAAGATTTAGGGAATGAATCAAAGTCTATTTCATCCACGCTCTCAAAAACTCCATAAAGTTCATTCAATATATGCTGTCCGATTTTATTCTCAACTACTTTCCTAACTTCGTATTTATCCGCATAAAGCGTCATAAGGGGGTTTCTATCGTAAAGTTTTATCCATTGTATTTTTTCATTGAAAGTCTTTGGGCTCTCTAGGTTCAGCGACTTGCCGAACTTGTATCTGAATTTCAAACGGATAAGTCCTCTGTCAGTTAACATCACCCTAATCGGCCAGAACAAAGCATGGATAAATTTTCTAAGCAAGCCTCTCAATGGTTAAAGATTCCTTAAGAAATTTCTAACTGAAACAAATACAGTTTAGAGATAGTCCCTTTTTTAAGTGTATTCCGACCAATGCAGAAAAGCTTTTAGGAGTCCGAAACTATAAACTCTTTGTCCTATCTCTCTCATTACTTCAATCTACCTGCTTCCACACCAAAACCAGATCATAGTAAACCTGATCTGAATCTTCCATATCAAGCACTTGATGTGGTCTCCTCTTAACTTAGTAAAAAACTATCCACTTCTCTATACCAACCTTCACCGAGGTTACTGATTCATACGCCATCATATACACCTCCTCGTATTGAAAACTCCTTCACAACTTCTCTACAAAAACATTGTCCCTCCAACTCCCCTTCCCATTCATGCTGATCTTTATGCCTCTGCCCAAAAGCACCTCAGTGAACTCATCGCTTTTCTGGTAAGCGGTAGCTACAGAGTTCACTGGAGTTTTCTCCTGATAGGGCTCCCGGTTCCCCGATTCCATACCTGATTGCCTACGAGTTATGTACCTCTCCTTCATACACTGCCAGAACAGTAGCTCTTGTCTTATAAAAGCTCAGGATTCTCGTTAAATCCGACTTCCCCCCTCGGTGAATTTCATGTGTAAAACTCATCTAAGTATTTCTCCCCGGAGAAAATAGGCTTGATAATCGGTCCCGATGAACTGAACAAATTCAGTCCTTCAATTTAATTTGTCTTGCTTGCTTCTTTCCCTCTAAGCTTTCTGCCAATAAACCTCACTATACTACCCCGAAACAGCCTAAAAGCCCTTTTGACACCGGGATGCGTGTGTTTTGTGT
>JAPOSJ010000064.1:0-1476 GCA_026709745.1 Candidatus Dadabacteria bacterium
CGAAGCGGGAGCGGGCGGGGGCCGACAGATTTTTCGTGTCGCGAAGATGTTTTCCCCAGACCATTGATGTCCTCAGGACACGGGCAAAACCTCTGGGAATAAAAATCGTGGAGGGAGAAGAAGATGAAATTTCGCTTGACGGCAGCTTTTTCGGAGCGCTTTTGCAGTATCCAGATGCCTTCGGGGACGTTAAGGACTACTCAGAATTAGTAAAAACCGCTCACAGCCACGGAATAATGGTTGCGGTTGCAGCTGATCTCATGAGCCTTGCGCTACTTACACCTCCCGGGCGCTTTGGTGCCGACGCCGTTGTGGGAACTTCGCAGAGATTCGGAGTTCCAGTCGGCTACGGGGGGCCCCACGCCGCGTATTTTGCCACGAAGGATGAGTTCAGCAGACAGGTTCCAGGAAGAATAATAGGTGTGTCTGTTGACAGGAATCAAAACCCCGCCTATAGAATGGCCCTTCAGACAAGGGAACAGCACATAAGAAGAGAGAGAGCCACTTCCAATATATGTACCGCTCAGTCCCTACTTGCCATAATGTCCTCAATGTATGCGGTTTACCATGGTCCGGCCGGGCTGCGGCGCATCTCAGGGAGGATAAATACTCTTGCTAAGATGCTTGATCTGGGCCTCAGAGAAATGGGGCTTGCCCAGCTCAATGGGGCGTTTTTCGATACCGTGCTCGTAGATCTTTCTCCATACGGGGAAATTGCCTGCGATGTGCTTCGCGCAAATGCACTCAAAAGGAAAATCAATTTCAGATATCTTCCGGATCAGAAAGTCTGCATATCGCTTGATGAGACCGTCACCGAAGGAGATGTCCTGGAAATACTTTCTCTTTTCTCACAATCTCTCGGACTTCATGAGAAGGTATCTGTTGCCCCGGACATTGTTTCTGAAATTGCGTCCGTGCCCGATGCTCTTATGAGGAAAGGGGATTTCCTTTCCCAGCCGGTATTTAACCGTTATCACTCGGAGACCCTTATGCTCAGGTACATAAAGAGCCTTGAGAGCAGGGATCTTTCTCTGGCTAATTCCATGATTCCTCTTGGCTCTTGTACAATGAAACTCAACGGTACGACGGAAATGATTCCAATAAGCTGGGAGGCTTTCTCGAGAATACACCCCTTCGCACCCCAAGACCAGGCAGCGGGTTACGCACAGGTGATGCGGGAGCTAGAAGAATATCTTTGCGAAATAACGGGGCTTAGTGCCTGCTCGCTTCAGCCCAACTCGGGGGCTCAGGGGGAGTACGCGGGTCTTATGGTCATACGCAGATACTTTGAGGAGAGAAGAGAGACAGAGAGGAACGTGGTGCTGATTCCCTCTTCCGCACATGGAACCAATCCCGCAAGTGCCCGGATGGCCGGAATGGATGTAGTGGTAGTAAAATGCCGGAAAAACGGGGACGTGGATATAGATGGCCTTCGCCAATGCTGTTAGAAAAACGAGGGGGAAAGTGTGGTTCTCT
>JAPOSJ010000064.1:1486-4329 GCA_026709745.1 Candidatus Dadabacteria bacterium
AATATCCGTCGACTCATGGGTTATTTGAGTCCGGGATAAGAGAGTTATGCCACATAGTTCACTCAAACGGTGCCCAAGTGTACATGGACGGGGCCAATCTTAATGCGCAGGTAGGTCTTTGCTTTCCCTCTCTCATAGGCGTTGACGTATGCCACATAAACCTGCACAAGACTTTCAGCATTCCCCATGGAGGTGGAGGTCCGGGAATGGGTCCCATATGTGTCGCATCCCATCTTGCCCCGCACCTCCCCGGACATTCTGTTGTGGAAGGGGTAGGGGGAGAGAAGCCATGCGGAGCAATATCAGCTGCTCCATGGGGAAGTGCGAGCATACTGCTTATATCCTACGGATACATAAGGCTTCTTGGAAGGGGCGGAATGACGGAGGCTTCCCGGTACGCGATACTAAACGCCAATTACATCAAGACCCGTCTTGGGGAACACTACAATATTCTCTACGAAGGTAAAAACGGAAGAGTCGCCCATGAGTTTATACTTGACCTGCGTGAGCTTGGGAAAAGCGCTGGGATAACAGTGGAAGATGTGGCCAAAAGGCTTATGGACTACGGATTCCATGCACCGACTATGTCATGGCCAGTTACGGGAACACTTATGGTGGAGCCCACCGAGAGCGAGTCCATGGAGGAGATGGACAGATTCTGTGAAGCAATGATAAAGATACGAGGGGAGATACAGGAGATTATAGAGGGCGTCGCCGACTCTTCGGACAACCTGCTTGTGAACTCTCCGCACACGGTTCTGGATCTTGTGTCTCCTGACTGGGAACATCCCTACTCACGCCAGCAGGCATTTTTCCCGCTTCCGTATCTGAGGACCAGCAAGTTCTGGCCACCGGTTTCGAGAATAGACAACGCCTACGGTGATAGGAATCTGGTGTGCACGTGTCTTCCACCCGAAGCCTACGCTGATGAAGAGTGAATACAGGGTATTATCTCTAAGTAGCGATTGCCCCTGAAGTTCTCAAACCGCAAAGCAAAGTTGTATTATAAAAAGCTTTAGTTTTACGAGAGCACAGGAGTTCTTCAATTCAAAAGACTTGCGGAGGACCCAGTATTCGGTTCTGGGGCGGAAAGTCGATACGCTCAGATGTCCTTTAAGGGCAGAAAAACTCTTGTTCTTCCACAAACTTTCTTAAGGTTTCCGCATTAGGTCCATATGAGAAGTCCTGTCCTATATAAACCGGAAGGCGGGTGCGGATTACAAGAGGTCCTGGGTCATTCCATTCTCCTTCTTCCCCCGCTCTTCCGAGAGTTGTCGAATTAAGGGAAACGACTTTGCCATCTCTATCTACAACGGGACCGCCGCTCATGCCTGAGACAATGAAGTTGGAGAGAAATTCGGATGTGTAGTTTTGAGTGAGCATGTAAACGGCCCCGACTCCCTGTAATGAGCCTACGCTGTTGTATACATTACCGGAACCGATAGAGACAAGCGGGTCTCCGCATTTAAGCGAAGAGGAGTCGGCTATCTGAAGTTTTGGATACCCTGACAATGCGTCGATCTTATCCATTGTTATAACCGCAATGTCACATTCATCCCCAATCTTACCAAACTGTCTTTTTGAAACAGTTCCATCATGCTCTTTGTTGTCGTACGTCGTAATTATTGCCTTGAGGTCTTTCTTTATGCCCAAGTGTCCTACAGTGACGATAGTGTCATTGTCGTATATGAACCCTGAACCAAATGCAACAGCGTCATTCACTTGTATTTCGATAGTCACTGTGGCTTTACGTGCTTCTTTGTATATGCTGTCCATATGCTCATGCTGATCAAGCGGAAACGGGCTGTAGTTGCCGCCGAACTCATGACCGCTTGGCCATACATTGTCATTACTGCTGTAATCACCGGGGTTATTAGGCTTTTCATCATTGGGGATTTTCTCATAAAGTTCTTTAAGTTGTTCAATGTTCGGCCCGTAGGAATAAAGATCCGGATCCGGTTGCTCAAAAGCATAGACCCAGAGAGTTTCCGGAGGATCCTTGGGAATCTCAGACGGCATGACACCAAATGCGTCCCTGATTACATCTCTACCTCTGCTTGATCCTCCGGATATGATGGAAACCACTTCTCCATCTTCATTGAATATGGGTCCTCCGCTCATTCCACCAGATGTCGGCACCGCGTGATACATCCTGTCGGGGCGCAGACCATATCCGCTTTTTAACTCAAGTGCAGGTCCTGCGGAAACCGTCCATCCGCCGATGCCTTTCTGAATCTGGCCTCCGCCCATAGCCATCAGGAATTCGTTTTTTGAGGGTTTTCTGTCCGCTATCTTCATGGGAACAGCGTCAATTTGCTTTTTAAGGCGGAGCAATGCCAGATCGGTTGCCCTTGTCACTTGTGGGTCAACATATACTCTTTCCGCTTCTATCCTGTCGCCGTCAAAGGTGTGGACAAACACTCTTGCTCTTGGTTTTGGTTTTAAAGTCTGGGAGTCAATGAATATATGGGCGGCTGTAACGACATATTTTGGGGCAATAAGCCATGCGCTGCCACTACTACCAAGATCTGGGTTGTCGATTTCTCTGACTTCTAGCTCAAGTACGGAGCGGCTTACCTTTCTTGCGATATCCTTATGCTTTTCCGTAGGAGATATATCGGCATCATAGTTTGCCTTGAAATCATAGCTGAACCTCTTGGGATAATAATCATCTCTACTCTCGCCTGCTCTTTCTAGGTACCGTCTCTGGTCGTCTCTCTGGGAAGTAAGATCGCATACAGGGCGAGAGGTGTAATCCGTAACGCCGGTGTTACCATCACGGACGATAACACCACCGCAGGAACTGGCCCCCCAACTAAGCACAAGTAAGGCGAGGAGAAACA
>JAPOSJ010000162.1 GCA_026709745.1 Candidatus Dadabacteria bacterium
GTCTGCGGCGGTTTTGTTGAGGAAAAGGAATTTGAGATAAAAAGCTACCACCACCAAGCCGTAAACAAGGTGGGGGAAGGTCTTTGTGTAAACGCTCTGGCGCCAGATGGAGTAGTGGAGGGATTTGAGTCGGACGACGGTCGTGTCATGGGTTTTCAGTGGCATCCCGAACTTGAGCGTACATGTCTGTCCGAACTGATTTTCACCCGGTTTCTCTCAGAGGCTGTCCGCCCAGCGGACGGTCCCCTCAGTATCGGGTAATTTTATCTGAGTATTTTCCCCGGGGGAGACTTCAGGTTGAAGTTTATCAGCATAGTCGGTGCGCGGGAGCACAATCTTAAAAACATAGACGTTAAAATACCGAGGCGGAGCTTTACCGTTGTCACCGGAGTTTCTGGTTCGGGGAAATCTTCTTTGGTTTTCGACATACTTTTTGCCGAAGCACAGAGAAGATTCATGGAATCGCTTTCTTCATACGCAAGACAGTTTGTCGAGAAGCTTGACAAGCCAGACGTCGATTTTGTCGAGGGTCTCTCCCCTTCGGTTTCAGTCGATCAGAAAACCTTTCACAGAAACCCACGCTCGACAGTCGGCACCATAACTGAGATATATGACTACATGCGCGTACTTTTCTCTGTGGTCGGAGAACCGCACTGCTATGACTGCGGCGAAGAGATATCCTCACAGACTCCCTTGAGCATGATCGAGAGAATATTAGAGGAAGCAGGCGGAGAACCTGTGTCCGTTTATTCCCCGGTGGTTCAGGGAAGAAAGGGAATATACAGAAAAGAGCTTGAAGATATGAGAAGGGAAGGTTTCGTCAGGGTAAGAATCGATGGAGAGGTCCGCGACCTTGAAGATGATATAGAGCTTTCCCGCAACAAGAAGCACACTATCGAACTTCTTGTGGACACTGTGATTCCCCGCGGGGGAAATTCACTCAACAGACTCACAGACGCCGTCTCCTTGGCGCTTAAACGATCGGGAGGAATTTTGAAATGCGAGATACAGGATGGAAAGACTCTTACTTTCAGCGAGCAATTTTCCTGTCCCCGCTGTTCGATTAACTACCCGGAGGTATCCCCTAGGCTTTTTTCCTTCAACAGCCCCTACGGAGCCTGTGCCAACTGCCAGGGACTTGGCTTCGAGACGTTTTTTGATCCGGAACTCATAGTGGAAGATCCGGGGAAATCCCTTCGCGAAGGAGCCATCAGGCCGTTTGAGGGGTCAAAATATATTGCACGGATGCTTCAAGGGCTGTCAGAGCATTACGGGTTTTCACTTGACGTGCCGTTTTCACGGCTTTCCTCCGCGCATAGACAGAAGATACTTTATGGATCAGGGACTGAGATAATAAGCTTTCCGAAAGCCGGGAGAAAAAGATCAGGGATAAACTCCGCAACCTTCGGAGGAATTGTCAGTATGCTCACGGAATGGCATTCACAGACACATTCAGAGGAACTTCGGGAAAAACTTTCAAAATACATGAGAACGATTCAGTGCAGAGAGTGCGACGGACTCAGGCTTAACAGGATAGCACTTTCTGTGCTTTTCAGAGGGAAAAACATCTCAGATCTCGCCGCGATGGCAGTCTGTGATCTCATCCCTTACTTTTCATCGCTTGAGCTCTCAGGCAAGGAGGAAAAAATAGCGGGTGAGGTGCTAAAAGAGATCTCATCCCGTCTCCGTTTTCTCGCAAATGTGGGGCTTGGCTATATTAGTCTTGATCGCACGGCTCCCACGCTCTCAGGCGGGGAAGCCCAGAGGGTAAGGCTCGCAACCCAGATGGGCTCGAAGCTCACGGGAATAACGTATGTGCTTGATGAGCCGTCAATAGGACTTCACCCAAGAGATAACGCAAAGCTTGTGGAAACGCTAAAGAGTATAAAGAACATGGGGAACACCGTGGTTGTCGTGGAGCACGATGAGGAGACCATAAGGAGTGCGGATTTTGTAATTGACTTCGGTCCGGGGGCTGGTGAACTCGGAGGAAAGCTTGTGTGTTCGGGAAGCGTAAGGAAAATCTCACGCTGCACGAGTTCGATTACGGGAAAATACCTCTCGGGTAAAAAGAAAATATCTGTGCCACACTCAAGGCGCACTTCCGGAGCTAGGGTCGAAGTACGAGGAGCTTCAGGCAATAATCTGAAAGGGATCGACGTGGATTTTCCGCTCGGGACTTTTATATGCGTCACAGGAGTTTCCGGTTCAGGGAAAAGCACCTTAGTTATCGATACCTTGTATAGGGGCCTTGCGAGCAAGCTTAACCGCAGCAAAGACCGTGTCGCTTCCCATCGGGAAATCATCGGCGCAGAAAATCTGGACAGGGTCATCAAGGTTGATCAAAGCCCTATAGGTAGGACCCCGAGGTCAAACCCGGCGACCTATACAGGTGTGCTGACTGAGATAAGAAAAATCTTCTCCATGCTTCCCGAGGCAAAAGTGAAGGGTTATGGGCCGAGCAGGTTCAGTTTCAACCTCCCGCAGGGAAACTGCGCGAGTTGCGGGGGAAGCGGAACAGTAAGGGTGGAGATGCATTTTCTGCCTGACGCTTACGTCAGGTGCGATGTCTGCGGGGGAAAAAGGTACAATGAAGAAACCTTGGCTATCAGGTACAGGGGTAAGAACATCTCGGATATTCTGGGGATGACGATAAAAGAGGCGGGAGATTTTTTCGTTAACATCCCGAAGATTTTCGGGAAACTCAAGGTGCTCAACGAAGTGGGGCTTGGCTACGTGAGGCTTGGACAGCAGGTGACGACTCTTTCCGGAGGGGAGGCTCAGCGAATAAAACTTGCCAGGGAGCTTGGAAAAAAAGCTTCTGGAAAAACCCTATACATACTTGATGAACCGTCGGTCGGGCTTCATTTCGACGATATACAGAAGCTTGTCTCAGCAATACAGAGGCTTGTGGATTTCGGAAACACTATGGTTGTAATAGAGCACAATCTTGACATTATCAAGTCCGCAGACCACGTGATAGATCTAGGTCCTGGGGGAGGGGAGGACGGAGGCAGGCTTGTCGCCTGCGGGACTCCAGAGGAGGTGTGTGAGGAAAGTGGTTCACACACAGCATTCTATTTAAAAGAGTTTCTCAAAAACGGGGACACGGGAGTCTAGGAATTGGAAACGGCACGATCCTTAATCTTCGGGTTAATACAGGGAATAACCGAGTTTTTCCCCGTGAGCAGCACAGCTCATCTTTTTCTTGTTCCCTGGCTTTTTTCTTGGGAGGACCAGGGACTTCCCTTCACCGTGGCGCTTCATGTGGGGAGTCTTTTTGCGATCCTCTACTGCTTCAGGGAAGAGCTTTTGCTGATCGTCCGGGATTTTTTCTGTGGACTTTTGTCTTTTTCCTTCAAAGAGCATAAGGATGGTAAAACAGGGGTCTACATTCTGGTCGCCACTTTGCCCGCAGTTGCGGCCGGATTCCTGTTTGAAAGCTATGCGTCGGGAGTGCTCCGCGACCCGGTTCTGATTGCTGTATTCCTTCTGGGGTTCGGTGTCCTTCTCTACATTTCAGACAGAAAGACAACCGCGAGTAAGACTCTCTCGGACATGAATCTTGCCGACGCACTTTTTTTCGGCATTGCTCAGGCCTTTGCGATTATTCCCGGGGCTTCAAGGGCTGGAGTTACTATTACAGGGGGACTTTTCAGAAACTACAGAAGGGAAGAGGCCGCTAGGTTTTCATTCCTGCTCGCAATACCTATAATAGTCGCGGCCGGGGTTTTTGAGATAAGGCATCTTGGGTATGTGGAGATGTTCAGGTGGTCTTTCATTCTCGGGGTGGCGACTTCTTTTGTCTCGGCGCTTTTTGCCATCCGGTTTCTGCTGGGCTATGTGAGGAATAGGTCATTTACTGTTTTTGTGGTTTACAGAGCGCTCCTCTCGGTTGTGATAATTGCAGTTTATTTGTTCTGGAATAGGTAGTAGTGGATGTGAGATCCTTTTATTTTTCCACGAGTCTCAATATTGAGTATCTTTATGGCGCTTAATAGGTCAACCCGAGGCTTTTTTCACCGCCCACACCACTGCATCGTGAATGGCCCCATTAGTCGCCAGAATTCCTCTGTTCTGCCGCAGTTGTCTTCCTAAAGAGAAATCAAGAGATTTACCCGATGAGTCAGTTACAGTTCCTCCTGCTTCTCTAACGATTATGTATCCCGCGGCGTGATCCCATATGTTTTCCCTGTAGTCTTTTCGCGGTGGTGGTCGAAAGTAGATCGAAGCGTCACCTCTGGCCAAAACCGCGTATTTGCACTGACTGTCCATTCTTAAA
>JAPOSJ010000134.1 GCA_026709745.1 Candidatus Dadabacteria bacterium
AATAACTACCTGGAACCTATGAGGATTATTTTAGCGTCCAATTAATGGTTTCACGGCATCGCAAAGGCATCTAAACAAACAGCTGAATAGATAATAGAAGATGCTACGTTGGGTAAAAAGGCATCTGAATGAGGTTCCTGGTAATTCTCAGACAGAATGAAGTTCTGTTCAGATCACGGGGCATCTTCCCCAGAGCATATATCCAAGAGTGATTTTTTCAGCGATCCTCCGTTTTTTTTCAGCATACTGACTGACTCTTCAAGCGAAAGACTGCCAAGTTTCATGACTATTGCAGCCTTGAGATTCCCACCTGACTTCCGGAAAAGGGAGGAGGCTTCTACTTCTCCCACACTGCATATATCCATTATGATTCTTCTTGCCCTGTCAACCAGCTTCGAGGATGCCGGCTTGAGATCAACCATCAGGTTTCCGTAGGTTTTCCCAAGAAGCACCATAGCTGTCACGGTAATCATGTTAAGTGTCATCTTTGTAGCGGTCGCAGCCTTAAGCCTTGTCGAACCCACTATCACTTCAGGTCCAACAAGAAGGAGTATAACCAAGTCCGCGTGGACATCCTGTGCTTCGCTGCAGCATACAAGGACAGTTGCGCAACCGACTGTCCGTCCATATTCAAGGGCCGAGAGCACAAACGGCGTTCCTGAACTGGCCGCCACCCCCAAGACAATATCTTTTTTCGAGAGTCTTTTTCCGCGAAGGGTTTCGACCGAATCCGTGGGTGAATCCTCCGCTCCCTCAACCGAACTCCACACAGCATCGTGCCCGCCCGCCATAACAGCCTGTATGGTTTCAGGATCAGTTCCGAAAGTGGGAGGACACTCCGCAGCTTCCATAACCCCAAGCCGACCGCTTGTTCCCGCCCCGACAAAGAAAACCCTGCCGCCGCGCTCAATCGCCTGGAAAACCATCTCCGCCGCCTTGGAAACAGAGTTTCTCTGCCTTGAAACGGCATCAAAAGCCGCCCGATCTTCCCCGTTTATAAGATCAATGATTTCAGAACACGAAAGTTCATCTATATTGACCGTCCTAGGGTTTACTTTCTCTGTGAGCAGGTGTCCTGTCCTGCGAACTTTTTCCATGGGTAAAAATTATATCTGAAAAGTGCGATGGTTATCCGGTCAGGTGTTCGCGCTCACGGGTTTGATTTGTAACCGATATCCGTATAGAGTCTTTGCCGTACTGCGGGTGTAGCTCAGCTGGCCAGAGCATTGGCTTCCCAAGCCAAGGGTCGCGGGTTCGAATCCCGTCGCCCGCTCCAAATCCCATTAGAGCAAGAAGTTTTGCTAGGTAAAAGACAGGCCGATTCTCGCCGGTACGGTAGAGTATCTGAGGCAAAACAACTTCAAGACAGACAGCATATCGTAAAGCTCCTTGGCAGGCCACCATATTTGCCCACTTTAATACACGAGAATATCTATCCTTCCCACTTCTACTGATAATTTTGCCCTTTTGTCGATATATAAAAAGGTTCAACGAGCTTCCACGCATAACCCGAGTTCAAGAAAATTAAAACGCTGTCAGCTACAGACTTTTCCGGAAAACCAAATACTTGAGACCGAAAAAATTCCAGAAAAGCGTGAATAAGAGCGACACGGCCGCCCCTATGTTGGCCCATACGGCGGCAGAGATGGAACCCCCCGAGCCACCGAACTCAGCTACCACATATGAAGCTACCGTAACATTGATCACAAGCCCAACACCTACAACTGCGAAGAACCTTATGAACTGGTTCATCCACCCCTTTACCTCCGTGCTGCGAAACGTCCAGAACTTGTTCCACGCGTAGCCGTTAACGTTTGCCAAGATAAAGGAAGCCGCCTTGAAAACCGAGTAGAGAAACCCTTCAGCCACCCCGGAATAATAAATAAATAGGTTGAGTATCCCGAAATCTATAACAAGGTTTGAAAAGCTTATGATGCAGAACTTCGCAAACTGTACAATTGATGACCACCGGGAAAAGACCCAGAGAAAAACAAAGGTAACCACGGGACTCAGTATGAAAATCCCCCACTGCACCCCGGCAAGCGCAGAGTGCGCTTGGGGCATTTCAGCGCGTAGCGTGAAAAAAAGAAGAAGTATGAAAAGCGCGTTTATCTCGCTTATTATGAGCAATACGGGGTAATCCGATCTGGTCATGGAAGGCCCTTTGGGAAAAAAGGGGCGTATCCCGAAACGCAAGTCTTCGGGATACAGCCCCTGATAACATCTTTACATGTCCTGCTCTCAGTTCACTATCTGGTACTGGGGATAGACGAAACTTCCTTTTGTCCAGATTGCCCATGTCGGGTCTGCAAGCGGCTTAAGTTTGTTAAGCGGATGGTCCTCGGGAGCCGTGAATGTTATCTTCGGGTTGGCCATCGACACCGTTCCTCCGTTCCAGGGAATGGGATACTTAACCACCTTTCCGGCTTCCTTCAGGAAGCCGAAGTAGTTAAAATGCCCTCCGCCAAATTTACCAAGCTGGCTTCCGACCTGGGCAGTGGCCTCTATCATGGACTGCCCACCGATTTCAAGCATGGTCTTGAGAACTCCGTTTTTAACCACGGTGGTGGTCATTCCCTCCTGGACCGGGATGCCGACGGCCCTGGTGAACTCTCTCATTTTCGGGGAGCTGTTGTAGTAGTGAACAAAATACCTTCCGGGATAGGTTATATCAGAATCCATAACGTATGAGTCGTTTCCTTCAAGCTCCACCGTAAGATAGGTGAGCGTGTACGCTCCGAATCCCGAGGTCTGGTTCTTATCGGGAACTGTGTACATATTTATAACCACGTGATTGTTCGGATGGGGCTTAAGGCCCTCCGGAAGCATTGATTTTAGAACCTCGGGATCCGCTTTGTAGGCCGCCATGAACATCCACGCGCCGGTTACAAGCTGCGGTCCCGGAAGCGAAGTGGCGCTCTGCGGTGCCTTTTTGGAAGCGTCGTGAGGACCTGAACACCCGGAATGCACTACAGCAAGCGGAACGGCAAGGAAAATTAAAACAGTCAAAAAAACCAACAACCTTCTAGCTGACATCTCTGTTACCTCCTTAAAACTTTCTGAACTTCAATATCAAGCAAGGCGCCGCCCGGAACAGGGTCTTGTTTCTCCCTAGCGCCTCTCTGACGCCTTTTTCTCCTTTTCTTCTATCATATACTTAACAGCGGAGCGCACGAACCTGTTTCTCTCCGCCTCGCCGAGCACGCCCTTTAGAGAGTCGTGAACGGACGGATCAACCACTAGTGCACCGAGTGAGCCTTCACCGTGCCTGATCATCCGGGAAACCTCAGCAAGGTTGGAGGAGAAACTCCGCATGTCGGCCGCGAACTGATCGTCGTAGATGAGAGTATGGAGGAAGCCTTCATTCTTCTCAATGGCCTGAATGGTTGCGGAAATAGTCTGGAAGCTCTCCTGCATGGCAAGCAGGGTGTTTCTCGCGTTTCCCGGGTTGGCTTCGTCAGCAAAAGCTTCCACTATTTTATCCAAGTTCCTGGAGATGGTCGTTAGGTTGGTCACGAACTCCTCTGACTGGCTTATTATCTCCTGCATCTCGGGCGATGTGTAGCCCCTGATCACGATTCCGTCACGGGCCTTGCCTATGCTTTCTCCGCTGCCAGGCACGATCTCGACGAATTTCGCCCCGAGAAGTCCCTCGGTCTTGATCGTGGCGTGGGAATCCTTTGAAACTCTTTGCAGGGAAGGCTTGTTTATCTTCATCACCACCTGCACTTTCCCCATGGAAGGATCATCTGAGAAACGGATGGATGACACGGACCCCACTCCCACACCCGAGAGACGGACATAAGCCCCCTCAAGCAGCCCCGCAGAGTTATTAAAGTAGGTTTTTACCTCGTACTCCTTTTCAAACAGCTCTTCCTGTCCGCTTATAGTGAATACACCATAAACAAAAATAGCGATCGACACGAGTACGAAAATCCCTACCTTGAGCTGAGCGGATCTTTCTTTTTTCATCTGTGCTTCCCCGGACGAGACAGATACTCCTCGTCTTTAATAAGGTATTTTACCGAAAAACCCGCTCGTTTGTAAGCGGGAAATTGAAAATCCGGGAGGCTGTGATAACCTCATTTATCCTGATTTTATCCAAGTAAGCCCCCCGATCCCGAAAAGGAGTTTCATACATGCCAAGAATAAAAAGAGCGTTAATAAGCGTTTACGACAAAAAGGGGATAGCCACCCTGTCAAAGAGCCTGGGGGAACTCGGAGTCGAGGTACTTTCAACAGGAGGCACCGCAAAGACGCTCC
>JAPOSJ010000085.1:0-3105 GCA_026709745.1 Candidatus Dadabacteria bacterium
GCTCCACCGTCATTATCACTATTACGTCTATAAGCTCCATAAGTTTTTCCTCTATCACGCCGATAGGGGTCGCGGGGTTAAGAGCCACTCCCGTCATGACCCCTCTCCACCTGATGGAGGAAAGGGCGCTGTAGAGAAGGTTGCAGGCCTCCATCTGCACAGTGACGATCTTCACGTGAGGAGATCCTGCCTCTATGAATTTTTCAGTGAATTTCTCGGGATTCTCTATCATCAGATGTATATCCATCTGCGGGGGAGATTCCATACGGGCTATCGCCTCCACTATGGGTATTCCTATACTTATGTTCGGAACAAAATGTCCGTCCATAACGTCCACATGTATGAGGTCGGCACCAGCCTCACAGACGGCGTTTATCTCATCTTCGAGACGAAGATAATCACACGATAGTATTGAAGGAGCCAAGAGCTTTTTCATTTAACTTTCTCTGAAGAGCAAAGAGAGATTTACTGGTATTTTACCCGAACAGCGGAAAAAACCCACGCACGGCATGGGCACACAATTCTCCTTTAACGCCCAACCTCCTCTGGCGGAAAACAGACGTTTGACAGAGAGACAGGAATAATTATATTAGTTTGAATTTTGAGGTTCACTTTATGCCCCCGAAAAACTTTATATTCACTTCAGAATCAGTAACGGAAGGCCACCCGGACAAGATGGCAGACCAGATATCAGACGCCGTACTCGACGCCATGATCAGGAAAGACACCGAAAGTAGGGTTGCGTGTGAGACGCTGATCACAACCGGTCTTGTGCTTATCTCCGCAGAGATAACGACAAAAGCCCAGGTAAACATACAGAAGGTTGTAAGAGACACGATACGAGATATCGGCTATACGGACAGTGAGATGGGATTTGATGCTGACACCTGTTCGGTTCTACTTTCAATCGACG
This sequence comes from Candidatus Dadabacteria bacterium, assembly GCA_026709745.1. Taxonomy (GTDB): domain Bacteria; phylum Desulfobacterota_D; class UBA1144; order Nemesobacterales; family Nemesobacteraceae; genus Nemesobacter. The sequence goes on from JAPOSJ010000085.1 coordinate 914, forward strand.
AGCAGGCCCAAGACATAGCGACTGGGGTTGACAAAAAAGGTGCCAAGGGCAAGCAGGGAGCCGGAGACCAGGGAATGATGTTCGGTTATGCCTGCGACGAGACAAAAGAGCTTATGCCATCGCCCATAATTTACGCCCACAGGCTGGCAAAACGCCTAGCAGAGGTAAGGAAAAAGCAGATTCTTCCGTTTTTAAGGCCGGATGGAAAAAGCCAAGTCACGTTCAGGTACGAGAACGGAGTGCCGGTCGCGGTGGACGCAGTCGTCATATCATCACAGCACTCAAAGAACATCTCACGCAGGACGCTTAAAAATGGAATCATACAGGAAGTAATAAACCACTGCATAGATGACCACCTTATTTCGAAGAATACGAAAATTCATATAAACCCCACGGGGAAATTCGAGATCGGCGGCCCTGTGGCGGACACAGGCCTCACGGGAAGAAAAATCATAGTAGATACCTACGGTGGATGGTCAAGACATGGCGGAGGAGCGTTTTCCGGAAAAGACCCCTCCAAAGTGGACAGAAGTGCGGCCTACATGGCAAGGTACGTGGCAAAAAACATAGTCGCGGCCGGTCTCGCTTCGCGCTGCGAAGTCCAGCTTGCTTACGCGATAGGAGTTGCGGAACCAGTTTCTGTAATGATCGATACTTTCTGCACATCAGAAATATCCGAAGAGAAGATATCGGAAGCTGTAAGGAAAGTTTTCGATCTTACTCCCGGTGGAATAATCTCGCACCTTGACCTCAAAAGACCTATTTACAGAAAAACCGCTTCTTACGGACATTTCGGTAGAAAAGAGTTCCCGTGGGAGAAGACGGACAAAAAAACCGAACTGAAAAATCTTCTCTGAGCCGAGAGGGTATCAGATCCGCGGACAGTGAAAAAGCAACGGAGGAACAGATGGAATACGACGTAAAGGACTTGAAGCTTTCCCGCCAAGGAAAACTCAGAAGCGAATGGGCTGCCCAAGAAATGCCCGTTCTCAAGCAGATAGAAGAAAGATTCAGAAAGGAAAAGCCGCTTAAGGGTGTAAGGGTCGCGGCGTGTCTTCACGTCACGACGGAAACGGGAAACCTCATGACGACTCTTAAGGCTGGGGGAGCAGAGCCCTACCTCTGCGCGTCAAACCCTCTCAGTACGCAAGATGACGTCGCAGCTCATCTCGTAAAAAACCATAAGATCTCTGTTTTTGCTATAAAAGGAGAAAACACGAAAACCTACTACAAGCACATAAACGCCGTGCTCTCGGCCAGCCCACACGTGACCATGGAAGATGGAGCGGACCTTGTATCGACCCTTCATAAAGACGGCGAGGATTTCATGGATGATGTGATAGGTGGAACGGAGGAGACGACGACCGGAGTAATAAGGCTCAAGAGCATGGCAGATGACGGCGTTCTCAGGTATCCGATAATAGCCGTTAACAACGCGGACACGAAGCACCTTTTCGATAACCGCTATGGAACTGGCCAGAGCACACTTGACGGAATCATACGCGCTACCAACAGGCTTGTTTCCGGTACGACATTTGTCGTCGCAGGATACGGATGGTGCGGAAAAGGTCTTGCCATGAGAGCCAGGGGACTTGGAGCGAATGTAATTGTAACTGAGGTTGAACCCCTTAAGGGACTTGAAGCCACGATGGACGGATTCAGGGTAATGACAATGGAGAAGGCGGCCCCTCTCGGAGATTTCTTCTGTACTGTTACAGGCAACATACATGTCATAAGGAAAAAACATTTCCAGAAAATGAAAGACGGGGCGATTGTAGCCAATTCCGGACATTTTAATGTGGAACTTGATCTAGACGCTCTCGGTGAAATAACCACATCGAAAAGAACCATAAGAGAATACGTTGAAGAGTATACGCTTGAGAACGGAAGAAGTATCAACGTGCTCGGTGGAGGAAGACTTATAAATCTCGCTGCAGCTGAAGGGCATCCTTCAAGCGTGATGGACATGAGCTTCGCGAATCAGGCGCTTTGCTGCGAACACATAGCAAAGCACGGAAGGTCTTTAGGAAAAGACGTCCACGATGTCCCGGAGAAAATAGACCGTATGATATCCCGGATAAAGCTCAAGACCTTAGGAGTCAGCATCGACACCCTGACTACCGAGCAGAAAAAATACCTCAGTTCCTGGCAGGTCGGAACATAAGCCTAATGGATGAATATCTCGATTCGTT
>JAPOSJ010000085.1:3115-4262 GCA_026709745.1 Candidatus Dadabacteria bacterium
ACATAAACCTAAACAATAAATATCTAGATTAGTTCCTTGTATATCTGAGTATAAACAGAGCACTATCGAAAAATAACATTCAATCTTACTCAAGGGACATATCATCTCTTCTCGTCTTCCTAAAAAAAAAGAGAGTTTCCCACCCTGAGGCGGTAAGCGAAAACGAAATAGGGGCTTTTTTTGAACACCTCAGGAAAAAAGGTCTCTCCGCACGCAGCGTAACTAGAAATATTGTTTCCCTGAAACAGTTTTTCAGGTTCCTGCTCACAGAAAAGGTAATAACAAAGGATCCGCTCAGAAACACCATATCTCCTCGTCCAGCAAAACTCCTGCCCCGCACCCTTCCTCTCGCGGAAGTCGAGAAGCTTCTCCAGGAACCCGAAAAAAGAAGCTCTCCCGAGGCACTTCGGGACCGAGCGATGCTAGAGGTTCTCTATGCCACCGGGGTTAGAGTATCGGAGCTGGTTTCTCTTGAATTAAACCGAGTCAATCTTGACCACGGCTACATAGTCACTCTTGGAAAAGGAAGCAAGGAGAGGATAGTCCCCATAGGCAAAGCCGCTATCAATAAAACAAAGGATTATCTCTCGGACGCAAGGCCACTGCTTCTTCGTGGCAGAAACTCACAATATCTTTTCATCACATCAAGAACCGCATCTAGAATGAGCCGACAGCGGTTCTGGCGCATAATAAAGGACTACGCACTCTCAGCCGGCATTCACTCCCACATAACTCCTCACGTGCTTCGTCACTCCTTCGCCACGCACCTGCTTGAGAGAGGAGCTGACCTACGGTCCATACAGACTATGCTCGGCCACTCAGACATATCAACTACCCAGATATACACTCACATTGAGAAAGAGAGACTAAAGCGCATACATGGAAAATCTCATCCCAGGGCGTAGACTGTTAATATGAACTACGAATTTCTCATAATACTTGTTCCCGTAATTCTCTTCTCCCTTACCATACACGAGTATGCCCATGCGCTTTTGGCCTACAGACTGGGAGACGATACGGCAAAAAGACAAGGACGACTGTCTCTTAATCCTCTTGTGCATCTTGATATACTGGGGACTCTACTGCTTTTTATTGTACATTTCGGATGGGCAAAACCAGTTCCCGTTGACCCACTAAATTTCAGGAA
>JAPOSJ010000191.1 GCA_026709745.1 Candidatus Dadabacteria bacterium
ACCTGGAGATCGTGCGCGAGCGTGTGGAGAGGGAGTTTGAGGTGAGCCTAATAACAACTGCCCCGACCGTTATTTACAAGGCCATCTATCCGGGAGGAAGAGAAGTGTACGTTGACAACCCGAGCGAACTTCCGACCGGGGACCGCTCCGCCTGCCTCCAAGAACCCTATGTCTTTGTGTCTGTCCACACACCCTCAGATTACCTGGGACAGATATTTGAACTTTGCGAAAAAAGAAGGGGAATACAGAAAAACCTCAATTATGTGACCGAAAACAGAGCCATAATCGAATACGAGCTTCCCTTGGCGGAAATAGTCTACGATTTTTACGACATGCTTAAATCCGTCACCAGAGGTTACGCCTCGATGGATTACGAACCCGTCGGATATAAGGATTCGAACCTTATAAGGCTTGATATCCTGGTTAACGGGAATCCTGTCGACGCTCTCTCCATAATTTCCCACAGAGATAAGGCCTACGAAAGGGGAAGAGAACTTACAGCAAAACTGCGCTCGCTCATTCCCCGCCAGCTATACGAGGTGGTCATACAGGCCGCGATAGGAAGCAGGGTTATAGCTCGTGAATCTGTAAAGGCTATGAGAAAGGACGTTACGTCTAAGTGCTACGGTGGAGATGTGACTAGAAAAAGAAAGCTTCTTGAAAAGCAGAAAGAAGGAAAAAAGAGAATGAAGCAAGTGGGAAGGGTGGAGATACCGCAGGAAGCCTTTCTGGCGGTGCTAAAAAACGACTGACTATAAAGGTTCAGTCCATTGTCCTCATCATCATCTCCGTGATTACACGCGTGGCGCCGCTTACAGCTCCTGGGTCAGTTTTTACGTTAAGAACGGCGGGAAGACCGGAGGAAAACGCCCTTTCAAGTCCTGGGGTCAGGTCTTTTATGTTTTCTATCTTCTCTCCGTATCCACCCATGGCTCTTACTATCTCGTGAAAATCGACGAAACCAAGATCCACCCCCTGGGTTTCTCCCGCATCAGGGTAGGTTATCTCTATCTGATGCTTAGTCATTCCCCACGCAGAATCATTGCATACAACAACTACAAACGGAATGGAGTGTCTGACCGCTGTTTCCATCTCCATGAAATTCATGGCCACTGCTCCGTCTCCACTTACAAGCACCACAGGTTTTTCTGGAAAAGCCACTTTGGCACCCAAAGCAAAAGGAATCCCGACCCCCATGCAGCCGAGAGGACCTCCTTTAAGATAATGTCCCGGATTTTTTACTTCGCATGAAAGATCGGTCCATGACTGACAGTCCCCGCCGTCAACAGCAATTATCCCCTCCCCTTCCAAGTAATCGGAAACCGTTTTTGCAACTGTTGACGGGTGAATCCCCCGAGACCCGGTGACTGTGCGGCGAAACGCTGATGTGGCCCGAGATCTTAAGGAATGCGCCTCTTTCATCCAAAGAGCGAAATCAAATCCCGCTTTATTGTCCTGCAAATAAAGATTTGCCTTTACAAGAAAAGAGTTAAGATCGCAGACAATCCCGAGGTCCGCCGGGCGGTTTCTTCCGATTTCCTCAGGGTTAATATCCACCTGCACGGTCCGGGCTCTGGGGTTTATAGTGTTTCCAAAACCCGCATAGATACTAAGTCTTACTCCTAAAAGAATGACTAGATCGGCACCCGCGCTTATTTCCCTGAACCCCCCAGGGCTTGCGGGGGATGCTGCCCCGAAACAGCATCTGTGATTATCGGGCAGAATGCCCCTTCCCATGTTAAGGGTAAAAAAAGGTGCTTTTAATCTTTCGGCAAATTCAGCAATGCTCTGCTCTGCTCCCGAGTACCACCCGCCGCTTCCGATCACAATAAGGGGTCTTTTCGACTTCTCAAGAAGGCGGAAAAACTCAGAGACCTTGCGCTCAGGCGGTTCGCAGTCCGTATCCGGGATGGGAGTCCTTGGTGGCGAAGCGGCGCTTTCATCATAACTAGGGTAGAGAACCTCGTAGGACATCCCCAGATACGCGGGTCCGGGCCTGGCAGAAACAGCAGCTCCATAGGCTGCGGAGACATACTCGAAGAGCCTTCCCGCTTCATAAACCGTCCTCGCCCACTTCGTAACGGGTCTCACGATCGCTTCCTGGTCTATTTCCTGAAGCGACATCCTGTCATTCTCCTCAATCCCTGAACGTCCTGAAATAAGTATCATTGGGGAATTAGCCAAGTAGGAACCTGAAATCCCTGTAAGGGCGTTTGTTAATCCGGGACCCGCCGTCACAAGGCATACTCCGGGCACTCTCCTGAGTCTGCCGTAGGCATCGGCCGCCATGGCAGCTCCCTGCTCATGGTGGGTGTCGACAAGCCTTATGCCAAGATCTGTGCACGCCCTGTAAACCGGGTTTATATGTCCCCCTCCGAGCGTGAAGATATCCCTCACTCCAAGATCGTAAAGGGCCTTCGAAACCAGATATCCGCCTTGCAGTCTCGCCATGCATGTTCTCCACTAATCAAAGAAAACATTATTTCGCCTTAAATACAACCCGGAGGGAAATAATTTTTTCCTTGAGTCCCCCGAAATGATGATTAACATGGAAGTGCTGAGGGGAAAACGGGTACAAAAAATTCATTTAAACGGAGGTAAGAACAATGAAATACGCTGTAAATCTGTGGGAGCCCACAAAAGTCTTTCGTAATTTTGCCAGTGCTTTTCCTGGGGTTTTCGACTCCGACGCTGCGGAGGCATCCAGAAGCCCGAAAGTCGATATTTTTGACGACGGAAACAGTTTCATCCTGTCGGCTGAACTACCTGGGGTAAGCAGAGAGGATCTTAATATAGACATCAAAGACAACCGGCTTACTGTAAAGGCGGAGAAAAAGCTTGAGAACAGCACCAAGAAGGATGGATATCTTAGGGTAGAAAGATCCTACGGGGTGTTCGAGAGAACTTTTTTCCTTGACGAGAATGTGGACAGAGAAAGCATAAAAGCCGATTACAAAAACGGTGTCCTACGTCTAACACTGCCTAGAAAGCAGGATGAGACTTCAAAGAAAATAGAAGTGAACTGACGCGTATCTGGATAAAAAAAGGGGTGGGGAAGTCTCACGATTTCCTGCCCCTCCGACACCACCAACTATACGAGTCCGTACATGGTGGTTCGACAGATTTGATCTACTGAATCGGGCAATAGAAAACAATAATAAGTTTGGCAGTTAAATCATCGTTCAAAGACTCTGCTAAGCCGGAATAATTTCATCCGGATTATAAGCTCTTGTTATGAAAGTGAAACTAAAGTAAATTCATTTCATATGCTGGAGATCAATTCTAGCTCCGAAATAAAGCTTTCGGGTACTGATATATATTTTGATTCCGAACGGGCCGTGCCGTTTTCTTTTGTGACAAGCGCGAACATCGAGAAGCTGCCCCGAAGCGAAAAGATCATAGCAACACCTGAGACAATAAGGCTTCTCGGGAAAAAAGTCAAAGGTTCCAACGTTCTTTCCTCCCATTACGGAAATCCTTTCACTCTGGGTAACTACTCAATTGAGCTTATTCCCTCTGGGAAAATGCTGGGGGCGGCGCAGGTAGTAGTTGAAAAAGAGGGGAAAAAGATCATTTACGCAGGAGGCTTCAAACTGAAGAATACCGCCACAGCGGGCTACGCAGAACTCAGAAGATGCGACACGTTGATCGTCGACTGCGCTTACGGAGCAGCGAAGCTGATTTTTCCACCACCCGAAGTAGTAATGGAATCCATATTTGAATTCGTAAACAGGACACTGTTTGAGGGCAGCATCCCGGTAATACTGATAAATCCCATGGGAAAAGCACAGGACCTGATAATCTTCCTCGGAAAGAGAGGCATAGAGATGAGCCTTCACCCGGCAATGGCCAAGACCCTCGAACTCTACGGGGATCTGGGTGTCAAAATTCCGCCCTACGGCGGCATAAAAAGAAAGCATTTTGAAAACAGAGTGCTAATAGTTCCTCTTTCCTACAGAGATTCCGCTGTTATCGAGAATCTTGAAAGAAAGAAGGTCGCAGTGGCAAGCGGAAAGGCCATGGGGAACGGGGCATTTATGAGATCGGCTTTTCGGGCCGATGTGGCGTTTCCCCTGAGCTGCCACTGGGGATACGACGAGATTTCAGAGTACCTCGGCATTTCAAGGCCCGGGAAAGTGATCATCAGGGGGGAATTCAACGCCAGCCTTGCCGAAGGACTCAGCAAGGAAGGTTGGAACGTGACGGCACTTAAAAAACCACGCCAGCTGGCGCTTTTCTGATAACAATGCCAGTT
>JAPOSJ010000206.1 GCA_026709745.1 Candidatus Dadabacteria bacterium
AGTCGCCCCCGGGGCCCCGTTCCGGTTTTTACCCTATTCCGGAGGCCGCTGGGAGCTGCCTGCGGAATCGGTTTTACGGTTCTGACTTCAAGTTCTTGGCCAATACAGGTGAGTGCCAAGCCTATAGTTTCAATAATTCCCTATATGGTGATTGTTTTTGAGCTCACAGTGCTTTTCGGTGCGCTTTCGACTTTCTTGGGACTGATCATAAATTCTCTTATAAGGCAGAGAACCCCGGTGAGACTTTATGACGAACGTTTTTCAGACGACAAGTTCGGAGTTGCCGTTGTATGCGAGAAGGAAAAAATAGGCGCAGTTGAAGCCATATTAAATTCTACTGGAGCTGAAGAAGTCAAGTTTGATGAAGCATAGAAAGTTTTTCACGACAATACAGGGAGCGGTTCAGGCCATTCCTGCGACATTGAAGGTATGCATCGTGACTGTTTTTGCAGCCACACTCTCGCTTTCCTCCGTACATTCGCTTCCTTGGTCATGGGACATGTGGTCTCAGGATTCGATTGAGCCCTACGAGGAACCAGTGTTGTTCCCGAGAAACTCTATCTCCACAGATGGAGGAAAAACAAAGCTTGAAGACAGGAACAAGGTTGAGTTGATAGAAAAGGGTCCTATCCCCAGAAGTGGCGAGTCCGAAGCCAGGGGGGAGAAGGTTTTCAAAGAGCAATGCGTCGTGTGTCATGGTCCCGAGGGAGCTGGAGACGGGATAATAATAAAGAAAGGACTTGGATTCTATCCCGTTAATCTTACTACTCCGGCTGTGGCGGCAAGAACCGATGGTTACATCTACGCCTATATACGTTACGGGGGCAAGGTGATGATGCCTTCATACAGCGAGAACATATCGGAAAAAGACTCATGGCACGTGGTCAATTACATAAGAAAGCTTCAGGATCCGGCCCCTGCCAAGGAGAATCAATAGAAAAATGGATCAGTCCATAAACCAGGAGATACTCGCGAAGAGAAACCAGATACCCGGTTGGGTGTTCAAGGTTTTTCTCGCTCTTGCGGTTCTGGGTGCAGGGGCGTTTGTAATTAACGCCAATGGCGAGAGGGCTGAAGAGGCATGGCAGCTTTTCTTAGTGAATTTTCTTTTCTGGACAGGGGTGGCCCAAGGCGGGCTTGTGTTTTCCTGCATACTTAGGATAACCAATGCCAGATGGGGCCGGGGGCTTCTTCGCATAAGCGAAGGCTTTGCGAGTTTTACCATAGTTTCTTTCGTGCTCCTGATTGTTCTTTTTATGGGCAAGGAAGTAATCCTTCCCTACGCTCATCATCACTACCACAGTCCAAAGGACATATGGCTTAACATAAATTTCGTTATGGCAAGGAACGTTATAGGATTCGCCGGACTTTTAGTACTGAACTATTTCTATTTAAAAACATCAATTCAACAGGACCTTGAAGGCAAGGAAAACATTGTGAAATTGAAGAAGCTTGCCCCCGCGGTAATCGGGGTCTACGCAATTGTTTTTTCTCTTTTCGCTTGGGATTTCATGATGTCGCTTGATCCGCACTGGTTCAGCACGCTTTTCGGGCCTTATTATTTTATGGGAAGCCTCATAGCAGCCATAGGGGCGACGATAATACTTTCGGTTCCACTAAAACGTTACCTAGCTCTTGACGATTATCTCTCCCCTAATCATTACTGGGACATGGGAAAAATACTCCAGGGTTTTTCGCTTTTCTGGGTCTACCTGATGTTCTCCCAGCTTCTTACGATCTGGTATGCCAACATGCCCGAAGAGACGGGTTTTGTGATAAAAAGGGTTGTGGATGAGCCTTTCCGCTCGTTTGCTTGGGCTATTCTTACCTGCTGCTTCATATTTCCTTTTATCTCTTTTTTGCCCCGTACCCATAAAATAGTCACCCCGATAGCTGTCTTTATCGCCACGGTTTCTTTCTTGGGACTCTGGATGGACAAATTCCTGCTTGTCATCCCATCGCTTACAAGCGAGCTGGTTTTCAGTATCAATCACTTTCTTATCACTCTGGGTTTTCTCGCCGGATTTGTGGCGACATTTCTTGTGTTCATAAACCGCTTCCCGGTAATACCTTTCGGCGATCCATATTTTGACGGCAAATCGAAGGGCGGAGGACATTAAAATGAAGCTTACACCTGAACAACTTGATAAAATAATTCTGCTTTTCACTGTGAAAGTGGCTATCGGCATTGCGGCTTTTCTAGGCATAGTGGCAACCGTAGCGCTTTTCGGCACCAAGATAGCCCCTTTGATGGGAAAGCTTCCTTGGTAGTTCCGACCTTTTTTCTCCTGTGCTTGAACTAGCGCGAGACAATCAAGATAATGTTAGTTGATCTTTACTCAGATGAGCTTACATTCATGCCAAGAGAAGGTGCCTTGATGGCTAAAACCGAAATGATACGTGCCCTGATGGAACCTGAGCTCAAGTGGGAAACTTAAAAGAATTTTCCGCTCTTGGTTTCTCTACTACGAAGTGATAACCATATTCTACAAACAGGTTACTTTTTATCGTAGCTTGTGCCTTTTATTGTAAGAATCCCCAGAGAAGAGACCTCAGAAACTATTCGTCAGCCACGCTATGGAGAAGGTCTTATCTAATATGCAGATTTTGATGAACTGATGGATGAGTTTGATAATGCGTAAGTTACGCACAACTGCGCAGTTCAGAAGATATATTAAGAGGCTTGGCAAAAGGGGAAAGGATCCTAAAAAACTCCAAAGCGTAATTGCCAGACTGGTTGTTTGAGAACCACTTGACCTGCTTAATATGGCGAGTTTTTAATTGTGTTACCGGGGAATCGTGTATAATTTTGTGAGTTGAATTTAGAATTAGGAGACTAATCATTTTAGAGGGAATATTATGGAGTTAGAGGTTAAGATTCACAAAGCGGGAGATGGTGGATATTGGGCCGAGGTTCCATCTATTTCTGGATGTATGACCCAAGGGGATTCCATAGAGGAATTGTTCGAGAATATCCGTGATGCCATTGAGGGTTGTTTGTCAGTCAGGGAAGAAATGTTTTTTGAAAAGTTTCTTTTGACCGCACAATTTGATATAGATGAGTACAGAAAATATTTTGATTGTCTGGAGAAATTTTTCGCTGATGTTGATATGATAAGGAACATAGATATTGCCCTACCTTTGTTTTCAACAGAACAAAGAGCATGAAACCCATAACGGGCAAACGTGCCTGTGAACTCGCAGAATCAAAGGGTTGGGAGTGGAAGCGGGTTACCGGCAGTCATTATATCTATGTCAAGGAGGGAAGAAGGTTTACTCTTTCCATTCCCGTTCACGGTTCAAAGGATTTACGTCCGGGTCTTCAGAGAAAAATAATGAAAATCCTGGAAATTGAGGAGTCAGACCTTTAGCTGTAAGAATCGTTAAATCATCCTGTGCTAAAGTCTCCTGAAAGAAGATTAGAAGTGAAGCCTAGAAAACATCTGTTAAAAATTTCCCATGTCCAAAGACGCTGAAATAAAACTGAAGGTAATTCTCGGGGACGATAATGTTCCAGAGGAACTTCTCTGGGAAGCATCCCAGTCTGAAGAACCGGGAGAGAAGCGCTGCGAAGCAGCTTTTATCTCCATGTGGGATGCTGAGAAAAAAGAATCCTTGGTAATAGATCTCTGGACCAAGAAAATGGAAGTGGGAGAAATGAACTACCATTTTTACTACACCATGATGAAAATGGCCGACACTTACGAAAGGGCTACTTCTGAGAAGCATATATCGAACAGAATGAGAGAATTCGCGGGTGAGTTTGCCGAAATGGTCCTTGAGTCTTTCGGAGATAAAAAAAACTCCTGATCAATACTGCTTATCGCTCTGTAGGTCAGGGAAACGCCGGTTTTCCTGACATCCCCCTGATCTTGTTGCTCGAAAAAAATCAGTAAAAAACTCTCACGGCGATAAAAGCGAAGAAAAATCCCACACACCATACAAATACAGACAGTAGATATATCCAGTTGCTTGTCTTTCGCAATCTGGCACATGCTATTGCACGTGCCTGATCAATCGGGCAGGGAGCGTTTCTTGAACTCCAGAGCACTAATCCGGCGATCAGAAGCATCGCGCCCGAGATTCCAAATGTCCAGATTTTATATTCTGACAATGCAATCAGCCAGGGGGCGTTTCCCACGATTCCAGCGAGGGTAGCACCAGCCCCGAGTGTCACAAGTACTGCGGGTAGGGCGCAGCACACAAGTGTTGCTGAGGACATAAACAGACTGAACATTGCAA
>JAPOSJ010000132.1 GCA_026709745.1 Candidatus Dadabacteria bacterium
AACACCCCTCCCGTGCCAGAGGAGAAGCAGCACAAAATAAAACTGGTTCTGGGATCACCCGCCCCCCACGACATGATAGAGGAGTTCATGGAGCGCTTCGGGATAAGGTTCGTGGAAGGCTACGGTCTTACGGAAATAGGTCAGTGCACTTGGATGAGGCCCGGTGAGCCCTTCAGGGTAGGGTCCTGCGGCAAGGAAGCTCCCAACTACGAGATAAAGATCGCCGATCCGGAAACGGACGAAGAAGTGCCGAGGGGAAGCATAGGGGAAATAATAGTGCGCCCCAGAATACCAAACGTGATGCTCCATTGCTATCACAAGATGCCCGAGAAAACCGTCGAAGACTTCAGAAACTTCTGGTTCCACACAGGCGACGCCGGAAGAATGGACAAAGACGGCTACATATATTTTGTCGACAGGGTTAAGGACTATATAAGAAGAAGGGGCGAGAATATAAGTTCCTTTGAGGTTGAAAAGATAGTTAACTCCCACCCCGACATAGAGGAATCGGCCGCGATAGGCATAAAGTCAGAAGCCGGGAAATACGCTGAAGACGAACTCATGGTACTTGTGATTCCGAAAGAAGGAAAAAAGATAGACCCCGAGGAGCTTATGGACTACCTTCAGCCCAGAATGCCCTACTTCATGATCCCGAGGTTTATCCGGTCCGTCGATTCCTTTCCGAAGACCGGAACACAAAGAACCCAGAAGAACAAGCTTCGGGAACAGGGAGTCACAAAAGACACCTGGGACATGGTAAAGGCCGGATACAAGCTTAAAAGATAGAAGATTTAGTCCTGAAAATGAGAAACCGACCAATAGTTTTTTATCTCTTCTTCGGAAATTACTTCTCAAAGACCACGACGAAGACAAAAGCCATGACATCAAGACAGCTCAACTGAAAGCTCCAGCGGCTGCAATAAAAGACATTTCATGATTCTAAATCCTACAAGTTCCAAGGGAATCGCGTCAATTCCTATACCCACCACGAACAATCTGAAACTTGGATTTCGGGGCAGTTTAACACACCAGGATCGTTTGCAATAATCAGACATTAATTTACCATCACGCTACAAATATATCGCTTGCCTATTTTGGAAAAATAATTACCTTATATGCATGGTAAGGAAATGGGATTTTTACGGAAGAAGCGAGGAACTTGGAACTCTGCTCGCTCACATGCGAAGAGGATCTTGGTTTTTCGGTTCTATACGCGGACGGCGGCGGATTGGAAAAACCGCCCTTATTCAGCAGGCGCTTAATACGCTGAGAGAAGACCCGACAGGCAGCAGGGCAGCTCTTCTCGTGCAGATACCAGATAGCAATCCATCAGATTTCGCGGCGGTATTTCGAAATGCTGTGCTGGAAGCGAGACTTGCGGACAGTGCGGGCGGAGTGAACTTGATCCGAGACCTTCCCAAGGTGGCGGCGTCCATCGGAGCACTCTGCAGAGCCGGGGCAATAGTGGTTCTTGATGAATTTCAAGTCTGTCATCGCGGACCGCTGCGCGGTTTTCCCTCCCTGCTCCACAGGTAGACCGCATCCAGAACCAGAACCCCGCGGGAGGACTCATAGTGCTGGGCTCCGTACAGACGGAAATGGAAGCGCTTCTTGAAAACCGCAAGGCACCCCTTTTCGGACGGACGACTTTCAGCATGACTCTCGGGACCTGGGACCTCTCGACCATATTCGAGGTGTGCGAAAGACACGGAGCCCAGGACCCTTCGCGCTGCCTTACCCTGTGGACGCTGTTTGGCGGCGTGCCTAAGTACTGGAGGCATTTCGCCGAGATTGAGAGTCTGGACGGCATACCGGAATGGACCCAGTGGGCAAAAGAGCTTTGCGAGAGGCTGTTTCTTCGCTCAGACTCCCCGCTTTGCGAGGAAGGAGAGACTTTGCTAGGACGTGAACTGCATCTGAACACCCTGGGCATTCTGCGTACTCTGGCGGAAAGAAAGACATGCACCCACGCACAGCTGCGCGAGGCACTGCCGGAGCATACATCGCTTGGGCCTTATCTCAAGAATCTGACCAGAGACCTCGGCCTGGTGGAAAAACAACTGCCGGTGTTTGCCCACGAACACTCAAGGGGTGCACGGTATGCGGTCTCGGACCCATTTCTCTCCGCATGGCTTGCTGTGATTCAGGCGGCATGCCAGTCGGCGCGGATTCTACCTATTGCAGAAGTATCAGAGCGCCTTGTCCCAAGGCTCGAAACACTTGAAGGCATAGCTTTTGAGAAAATGATCCGCGAGGCGAGCGAAGAAACATCCCGGACTGGCATGAAGTTTCAGATGACAGACCGTGTAAGGGGCTTCTGGAACAGGCCTCGTAATGGGGAGAGTACCATAGAAATTGATTTCGTTGCATGGAACGAAGACAGCCACAGCGTGCGTTTTGGTTCCTGCAAACGCAACCCCGAGGCACATAACACGAAATCGCTTCGCACTTTCAGAGAGCATGTGGACGCTTTTCTCTCAACTAGGAAAGGAAAACGGTTCAGGGGATGGCACTGCGAGTTCGCCCTTTTTGCTCCAGGCTTTTCCTCCGAGAAACGTGATGAACTTGAATCAGCCGGCTGGATCTGCCGGGATCTAGGCGACTTCCGGCACATGCTAAGTAGAAAAGACTCGGGGGAAAAAGGTGCATGCGGGGTTTCAGCGAAAATCTGCGGAGATGAATAGTGAAAGAAGCAGTTGAAAACACAATGCCGATTGTAGTCGAAAACGGCAACTGGGGAGCAGTGAGCCTGAGCGCGATACGCGCGGTTGTCGAATCCGCGTACGCCGTGCTGGTCCATACATTTGAAAAAGAACCTGAATGCATAATCCACATAAGCCCGTGGAACCAATACCCTCTAGTGGCTTACGACAGGCGCCCATATCAGATTTACCTGTCCGCGCGGGATACGTACTGGAGTCAGTATGTTTACCAGTTCTCCCATGAGCTCTGCCACATACTTACAAATTTTGACCGCGCCAAGTCGCACAGGCACAAGTGGTTTGAGGAAAGCCTGTGTGAACTGTCGTCTATTTTTGTTCTGCAAAGACTGGCCGAGACTTGGGCCGAGAACCCACCCACCGGAATACTAAAAGCTGTGGATTTTGCGCCAAGTCACGGAAAGTACGCTAAATCTGTCGAAGAAAAATACCGATTTGTCGGCAGGAATCTTCCCGGATGGTTCGCTGGGAATATAGCTACTCTGGAGACATCACCTGAGGAAAGAGATCTGAACGGAATAGTCGCAGTTGCCCTTTTGAAGTACTTCCGCAAAGACCCATCGCTCTGGAGAGAATGTGGATCCCTGAACAAGTGGGATCCGGAAAAAGATAACTCTTTTTCTGAGTATCTAGATTCATGGTCCGCATGCCTGAGCAAGAATGGTCTTGATAACAAAGCGGCAAACATAATGAGAAAATTGTTTTACCATACTGAGAAAAGCGAAGTCCAGTAAGTTCTTGTCGTGATTCCACGGAGACTTGCCTGAACACCCTACCCTTACTACTCATACAGAAGATAAGGCCCGCCGCATCTGTTCTCAAAAGATCATATAGTCACCTTGGTACTGGAAAATGGAAAGAAAGTTTATCGTACGTGATTTTTCTTGTATTAAGCTCTCATAATCAACATTATTATCACGTACAGTAACTATCAGTTAAATTTCTTCTCCAAAATGGTTGAATCTTATCGTACTGTAATATTTAGAGGAACGTAATGAAAAAACAAAATCTGTCTTCCACACGGGCTTTTTTTGAAAATAAATTTGGAGAATATCCTGCTTTGCAACGTATTGAGCAAGTCTTGAACAATCAATGCAGAAGGACAATGCGGAACTGAAGCGGGTTTTGTAGCGGGGGGTAATATAAGGTTGAAAAAACTGTAAGAGTTCTTTTGCTTGGTCTATCATTTTATCCCTCCGAGTCTTTAGGAAATTTGCACGCGTCTTTAAACAAAATATCAAACGACATACCCATGAACATTCCTATGGGTAAAAGAATAATCATTAAAAACAAAGCAAAGATATTCCAAGCTAAGATAAAAAGCTCTTTAAAAAGACTAATCATATTTCCACCTCCACAATTTCAAACATGTTGGGATCCCAAGATGTTTTGGCAATTCCCATTAATTGATCTCTTACTTTAACTATTTTTCTTATAATGTCTTCTATACGCGGTGCGTCAGGATCAAACAATTCCTC